>NZ_QWGO01000020.1:0-60302 GCF_003435535.1 Desulfotomaculum sp. OF05-3
GATTATGCGGTAGTTTATGGTGAATTCATGTACAAGGCGATCGAAGAGGCGTAAGCCGATTGTGATGTGTGAAAAAGTATAGGAGGAAGACCTTTTGTGGAGAGATTCGTGAAGGGTCTTCCTTTTTAATATCCGGATTTTTACTGCGAATTTATGGCACGTATGTTATAATTTTATAATTGAAAGATCGTGGAAAGGGGATTCTTATGGCAAAGAAATTAGAAGAGGAATGCGGAACAAAAGTTTTGATGAATGTACCGGAAGTGGATCAGGTGGATCTTTCGGCGTTTTCTGAGGGAAAGGCGAAGGAGACGAGGAGATTTCATGAGAGTATTCCGGCGTATAACCGGACACCGCTGGTGCAACTGCGGGGGCTTGGCGGCAAGCTTGGTGTAAAAGGAATCTTTGTGAAGAACGAGGCGGAGCGGTTCGGGATGAAGGCGTTTAAGGGACTGGGCGGAACGTATGCGATGTTTCGGATCCTGTGCCGGGAGCTGGGGCTTGATCCAGGAAAGGTGGATTTTTCGGAATTTCAGAAAGCGGATGTGCGGGAAAAGACTGCGAAGTACACGTTTGTGACGGCGACGGATGGAAACCACGGAAAGGGCGTTTCCTGGGCTTCCGGGCTCTTTGGGGCACATGCTTACGTCTATATGCCGAAAGGCACCGTAAAGGCTCGTGAGGAGGCTGTACGGCAGGCTGGTCCGGCGGAGGTGACAGTCACAGACTGGAATTACGATGATACGGTAAAATACGCGAAGAAGATGAGTGAGGAGCACGGATGGTTTCTGATCCAGGATACTTCCTGGGACGGATATGAGGAGATCCCAGGCTGGATTATGGACGGGTATCTTACCATGGCATCGGAGGCGGCGGAGCAGACCGAGGCAGCGGGAGAGATTCCGACCCATGTGTTTTTGCAGGCAGGCGTCGGCTCCATGGCGGGGGCTGTCGCAGGATATCTTGTAAACCATTACGGGGAGAAGGCGCCGAAGATCATGATCGTGGAGCCGGACGTGGCGGATTGTATTTTCAGATCCGGGGAAGCGGGGGAACTTTGCTCGGTGGACGGAGCGCCGGAGACCATCATGGCGGGATTAAACTGCGGAACACCGTGTAAATCTATCTGGCCGGTGTTAAAATTGGTTCCTGCGGCTTACATCACCTGTAAAGACTATGCGGCTGCCCATGCCATGCGGGCATACGCAAAGCCGGCGGGGGATGACCCGGTGATCGTATCCGGCGAATCCGGGGCATCGACTATGGGAGCTGTACTGATGCTGTTGGAACGCCCGGAACTTGAGTCTGCGAGAAAGGCGCTGGGACTTGGAGCGGATTCCGTGATCCTGCTGATCAACACGGAAGGTGATACGGATCCGGTGTCCTATCGGAATATTGTGGAGTGCGGGGCGTATCCGTTGCCGTAAGTCTAACAACAGAGTGATCGAGGGTACGGTACACGTGCAATGTCAGTAACTGATCGAGTGGTGAAATCGCGAAATAATGAAGCACTCTCTTTACACATATCAAACTAGTGGGTATAATGGTATCTGGTCAATTGAAGTACAGACAGGATTGGAGTTAGATATGTTAAATCAGTTCTCGAGAACACAGCTCCTTTTAGGAGCGGAAAATATGGACCGTCTCGCGAAGGCAAAGGTGGCGATCTTTGGCATCGGCGGAGTCGGCGGATATGTGGCTGAAGCGCTGGCGAGAAGCGGAGTCGGCTCTTTTGTGCTGGTGGATGACGATAAGGTCTGCCTCACGAACATCAACCGACAGATCATCGCGACGAGAAAGACCATCGGACAGTACAAGGCGGAGGTCATGCGTGACCGGATCCTGGAAATCAACCCGGACGCCCAGGTGGAGGTCAGAAAGTGCTTTTACCTTCCGGAAAACGCCGACGAATTTGATTTCACGGAGTATTCCTATGTGGTGGATGCTGTGGACACCGTGACAGCAAAGCTTGAGATCATCATGAGAGCCATCAGCTGTGAGATTCCGGTCATCAGCAGCATGGGGGCAGGAAACAAGCTGGACCCGACACAGTTCCATGTGGCAGATATCTATAAGACCAGCATGTGTCCGCTTGCGAAGGTCATGCGCCGCGAGTTAAAGAAGCGCGGAGTGAAGAAATTAAAGGTGGTTTATTCCACAGAGCCTCCGGTAGAGCAGCAGGAAGACATGAGCATCAGCTGCCGGAAAAACTGTATCTGCCCGCCGGGCGCAAAGCATAAATGCACCGAGCGCCGCGCAATTCCTGGAAGTATCGCGTTTGTTCCGTCCGTTGCGGGACTGATCCTGGCGGGGGAGGTCGTGAAGGATCTCTGTGTGATGCCGCCGAAGAAAGCGGAGCAGCAGGAGAACGCGTAGTTTTCTTTGGGGCAGCATGAATTTAAACTGCATTTAGAAAGATGAAAAAGGATACCAAAGAGGTGTCCTTTTTTATTTACGCGAGCAACGAGCCAAAGTCCATGATTGAATGAGACCTTGGAGACTGCCGCAATAACTTGAGAAGCTCGCTAATATAACTGATAATTCATTCCCACATACGAGCTATTCATAAGGATTATTTGACAGCACACATTATAAACGTGTATAATAAAAACTTGTACATGCCAATTTAACAGACTGGCGCGTTTTAGTATTGAAGCTTGAAATGTACGCTTTGGGGGAGCGGGTGCCTGTCTGTCATGTTATATCGAAAAGGAGAAAATTTACTTATGGTAACAGCAGTTGTCGAAGCGGTGTACCGCTTCTTATGGGGAGACCTGTTTACGATTCCGCTGGGGAATGGAAATGGGATCGGGATCCCGCTTCTTGTTTTGCTTTTGATCCCGACGGGAGTCTATTTTACGATTCGGACAAGATTTCTTCCGATCCGCCTGTTTCCGGACATGATCCGGGCTTTGAACGGAAAGAAACAGGAGGAAGGCGGCCTGTCGCCGATCCAGACTTTGTTTGTATCCACAGCGACCCGCGTGGGAATGGGAAACCTCGTGGGAGTCGTTGCGGCGATCTCGGCAGGCGGCGCCGGTGCTGTGTTCTGGATGTGGCTGTCGGCGGCGCTTGGGGCCTCCACAGCGTTTGTGGAGGCGGCTTTAGCGCAGCTTTATAAGGAAAAGGACCCGCTCTACGGCGGTTACCACGGTGGTCCGGCTTACTATATCCACAGCTATGCGGAGAGGGTGAGAAAGAAGAAACTGAAATGTTCCGTGATCGCGGTCCTGTTTGCGCTGTCTGGTCTGATCTGCTGGGGCGGAATCAGCCAGGTCATCAGCAACTCTGTGGCGTCGGCGTTTGAGAATGCCTTCGGAATTTCGCCGCTCGTGACGACGGTAGTCCTCGTCGTGATCTCTGCGGTGATCGTTATGAGAAAGAACGCTACGGTCCGCGCCCTTGATGTGATCGTCCCGATTATGGCGGGCTGCTATTTTGTGATCACCCTGTTTATCATCGCGACACATTTGAGCAGCGTTCCTGGCGTGTTTGCGAGGATCTTTGCGGAAGCCTTCGGACTCCGCCAGATCGCGGCGGGCGGCTTTGGCGCGGTGCTCATGAACGGCGTGAAGCGCGGCCTGTTCTCCAATGAGGCTGGTTCCGGTTCCGCACCATGCGCGGCGGCTGCGGCGGATGAGAGCGATCCGGTAAAGGTCGGCCTCGTGCAGGCGCTTGGCGTATTTATCGACACCATCGTGATCTGCAGCTGCACGGCGATGATCATGCTGCTCGTCCCGGAAGAACTGACGACGGGGCTTGCGGGAATGGATCTTTTACAGAAAGTCATGAGCTACTATATGGGTGAGTTCGGTGTGGTATTTATCGCGGTGACGCTGGCGTTATTCAGCTTCTCAACGTTTCTCGGTATCCTGTTCTACGCTAGATCCAACGTTGCGTATCTGTTCGGAAATCGTTGGATTTATCAGACACTCTACAAGATCTTTGCTTTGATCATGCTGTTCGTCGGCGGACTGCAGGCGTACACGGTGGTGTGGGATCTCGGAGACGTGGGCGTTGGTCTTATGACGGTGTTTAACCTGATAGTGCTGTTTCCGCTGTCAGGGGAGGCACTGCGGGCGCTGAAGGAGTATGAGGAGAAAAAGACAAATAAGTAAGAAATAAAGTAACTGTTCTGCAGGTCTGCGCACTTGCCGCGTTGACTGTATGAGATACAGGGAGAAGGCGCTGAACAGTTACAAAATAAAGAAAAAAGATCTGTCAGGATACCGAAGATAGTTTCGTACGGTATGCTGGCGGATCTTTTTTATGGACTTTTCCTGGGAAAAACTAACCGCGGATTCTTGCATGGACTCCGGAAGTGAGATCCGGATGGCGCAGACCGCAGATCCGCTTTTCGGTTCCGCCGCCGATAAATACACGCTTCCAGACGTCCTGGTTTAATTCATCATCGTGGACATACACTTCGATATCGCTCATCGTCGGAAGAGGATCGCCGCCGAGCGTGAAGTTTCCGGCCGCATCCTGGAGCAGAATTCCTTCCTTCACGATATCCTTCTGCATGTAGGAAGAGACGAACTGCGCGGAGGAGAGGTGGGTGACAAGTTCTAACATCAGGTCTATTTTCAAGCTGTCCTCAGCGGACATTTTCGTCTTATTCAGTGCGTCCGTGAGCTGTGATTCATATTTTCCGAGAAAACTGCTGCACGCAGATTCCAGCTCGGAGAGATCCTGTTTTAATTCTTTTGTGATTTCCATAAATAAATCCTCCTTTGAAAAGTTGTATATTTAAGAGATCTGCTCCTGTGGTGCGGCAGCAGGATCATATTATTTTGGTTTGATAATGCATACCAATAAAATCTTCTTGTGACATCCAGTGAATGTCATGACTGTTTCAATAATAACATATATTGTTTGGAGTGACAATTAGTGAATGCCAAACAAGGAGTGTTATTATATGTACAAAAACAAGTCAATATCCGGCAGGAACAATATCTGCGGGATCAAGATCCGTGAACTTCGCAGCAGGATGAACGATGTTTCACAGAAACGACTGGCGGATATGCTTCAGCTTCTCGGTCTGGACCTTGATAAGAACGCGATCCAGAGGATTGAGAGCGGAAAGAGGTTTGTGACCGATATTGAACTGAGATACTTCGCAAAAGTCTTAAATGTCAGTTATGAGGAGCTTTTGAGTGAGGACACTCCTGAGGCAGATTAAAGATTCCTGAGTAACAGGTTCCCGCGAAGGTATCTGCCCGTGCCACATGCCGCCTTTTTGCGGAAAAGTCATCTTTGTCCTGGACCAGATAGGCAATCTCGTAAGGAAGGCTGTCATCGAAGATACGGTGGTAAGCGACACTTCCGTCCTCATGGACCAGAAGCCTTTCCAACGGAACCTTGAACAGCTCACCGAGGACCAGCATATTCGGAAGAGAGGGGAGCGATTCCCCGCGAAGCCACTTATAGATCGACTGGGGACTGTCCAGTTCCAGTGCATCCTGGAGATCGCGGACTGTCATCTTTCTTTTTAACATTTCATCCCGGATCTTTTTTCCGGTCAGCGTTTTCGATAATTCTTTCATACATCATCCTCCAAATTTCCAATCAGGGCAGACTGATGTCAGCTGTCGGCCATTAAAAAATGTTTCTGACAGCGGGTAATGTTAAGTATTCTTGTAACTGTTCAGTAGGTCTGCGCACTTGCTGCACTGACCGTAAGAAAACATAGGCTGGAAGGCAAAAATCCCCTCAGCGAAGCTGATCTGGAATGGATTTTTGCACGTAGCTATGAAGGTACTGAATAGTTACGTATTCATTAATTTTCATAGGGAAACGGACGACGGATCCTTGTCGCCGGTATATGAGACTTAGAACCTCTGTTTTGTAAGTAGCTATATCATACTATAAAATTCGCGGTTTGTCTTGAACTAAAAGGTTAAAATCACATATTTTTTGAAAAAATTTTATAAGAAAATGCTGACGGACAGAAATGCAGATCATCGGAGAATGCGAAAAGACGAGGAATGATTTTGAACTTCGGAAAAGAGGTAATAACAAAAAGGCATGTAAACTTAAGTCTGGCAAAGCCGTTTCATACACGGAAATAACCGGGAAAAACGACCTGTCAGGACGTAAGCCTACATGTCTGAAAAATTCGATTCTTTAATTAAAAAACTATTTTCCCTGCTGTGCTTTCAACGGAATGATCTCCTTACGGTACACATGGACAAGGCACACACCGCTGAAGATGATCGCGAAAGCTTCGGCGATCGGGAAGGCAAACCACACGGTGTGAAGACCACCGATCCTTGCGAAGATAAATGCCACCGGCAGAAGAACGACAAGCTGACGGAACACGGAGATCCATAAACTCAGCATTCCATGTCCAAGTGCCTGGAACAGGGAAGTACAGACGATGGAGCAGCCCGCAAACAGGAAACTGATGGAGATGATCCGGAGTGCCGGAATGCCGATGGAGAGCATCGTATCGGAGGCGCTGAAGATCATTAAAAGCTTATCCGGCATGAGCTGGAAGACAGCGAAGCCGCACAGCATGATCGTTGTAGCGTACACAGCGGCCAGCTTTATGGTTCCCATAATTCGGTCCGGTTTTCCGGCACCGTAGTTGTAGGCGATGATCGGAACGGTTCCGTTGTTTAAACCGAAGACCGGCATGAACACGAAGCTCTGGAGCTTGAAGTAGACACCGAATACAGCTGTCGCCGTGGAAGAAAAAGCGATAAGGATCTTGTTGATTCCAAAGGTCATGATACTTCCGATGGATGCCATGATGATGGACGGAACGCCCACCGCGTAAATGTGGCGGATGATCTCACCGTTGGGCTTAAAGCTCCTGAGGGAGATCGTGATCTCGTGGTTTTTCGTCTTATTTAAGTAAAAACCGAGGCCGAAGGCGATGATCTGTCCGAAAACAGTGGCGCCTGCGGCACCGGCGATCCCGAGAGCCGGTGCTCCGAAGTAACCGAAGATCAGGATCGGGTCCAGGACGATGTTGATGATGGCGCCGAGTCCCTGGGTGTACATGGAGTAAATCGTTTTTCCGGTAGACTGTAAGAGACGCTCACATGCGATCTCCATAAAGAGTCCGAAGGAAGCGATCGTGCAGACTCTCAAATAAGTAGTTCCGAGATCCACAATCTCCTCGATATCGGTCTGGAGACGGAAGAACTGTCTCGCAAAGAAGAGACCGAAGAGCGCGAATACGATGTAGCTCATAGCCGCCAGGAACAGCGCGTGGTCCGCGATCCTGTTGGCGCGATCAAAGTTCTTTTCGCCGAGATTTCTTGAGAGAGCAGCATTGACACCGACGCCGGTTCCGGTCGCCACGGCGATCATCAGGTTCTGCGCCGGGAACGCCAGGGATACGGCGGTCAGGGCATTCTCGCTTAACTGCGCGACGAACATACTGTCCACAATGTTATAGAGTGCCTGGACGAGCATCGAGATCATCATTGGTACGGACATGGAGATCAGAAGCCGGTTTAGCGGCATGACGCCCATTTTGTTTTCTGTTGCCATTTGGGTAACTCCTTTCGTAAAACATAGATAACCGTGAAGAAATTTCACGGTTACAAATAAACATACATTCTCCCTTTGTGAAGGGACACTGAATGGCATTATAAGGCAAATGAACATGTTCGTCAACCGAAACAGGGAAACATATGGCGGAGTTTCTTTGAGGGACTGTGCAGAGCGGAAGGTTTTGATGGATTGACAAAAATGAATGCCCGTCGTATCATGGAAATGATGTGAAAATTTTAAGATTTTACCGGTCCGGCAGCAGAAACTGAGAGGTGCTGCGGGGAGGCAGAAACTTATGTCAACGAATAAGGAGTATAGGAATGATCCAGAATATCAACCCGCATAAATTTGACCTGACCTACGGACAGCCGAAGGCGCAGGATGAGGACTTTGTCCTTTATATAAAGAAGAGTAAGACACTATTAAGAAAAGTGGACGAGGAAAATCACGAGATTCCGAAGTTTTCTGATTTCCCGGAGGACAAAGAGCTGCTGAAAGAAAGCGCGTATTATCTGTTCGCCATCGATGGAAATCATTATTACTATGTGACGAAGATGCCGAGATATGATGCCGATGTCTATGAACTCTGTTCGACAGCGGCGTACAGAAAGATGCATCCGATGTATCAGGCTTTCGCGGGAATCACGGCGACACAGATTCATCGCTTTAAAGAGAGCAGAAAGTACTGCGGATGCTGTGGTCATCTGATGGAGAACAGCAAGACTGAGCGTGCGTTAGTGTGCCCGGAGTGCGGACAGACGGAGTATCCGAAGATCTCTCCGGCTGTCATCGTTGCGATCTCCGACGGGGACAGACTTTTAATGTCCAGATACCGCGTGAACAACAACCCGTACCGCGGATACGCGCTGATCGCCGGTTTCGTGGAGATCGGGGAGAGCTTTGAGGAGACGATCCACCGTGAGGTCATGGAGGAGGTCGGACTGAAGGTCAAGAACATCCGCTATTATAAGAGCCAGCCATGGGCATTCTCTGACACGGAGATGATCGGATTTTTTGCGGAGTTAGACGGACCGGATAAGATCAAGCTTCAGGAGGATGAACTCTCTGAGGCGGGATGGTACCACCGCGACGAGATCCCGGATGAGACGATGATGAACAGCATCGGAAGTGAGCTTAAGATGGTGTTTAAGTATGGAAGTCTTGAGAAGTTTTATGAGGTGACTGGGTATAAGGACCAGAATTAGGGATTTGGTTTGTAAAAACGCGTGCGGAGACTGCGCCTGGAGGAGTGGTTGAGCGTACATAAGAAAAATGAGAGTAACTGTTCAGTAGGTCTGCGCACTTGCTGCGCTGACCGTAAGAAAACCTAGGCAAAAAGGCAAAAATCCATCGGCGTAGCCGATTTGGAATGGATTTTTGCATGTAACTGTGAAGGTACTGAACAGTTACAAATGAGAAACTAAAAAGAGCCGGGAGCTGGATTTTGTAATTGATCGGAATTCAGTTCCTGGCTCTTTTTTTGCGGGCGATTCGTACTTATATTGTTTGTTTGCCAATTCTGGGAAGATCGGTATTAAAAATGCCCGCGATTGTCAGATCATGCTTTGTGGAATGTCCGGGAGAATTCCATGAATTCTCTCAGGGTATCCGGCATATCCTGAGGATGGCAGCAGAAGCCGATGACGCGTTTCGGGATCGGGATATCTAACGGGATCTCAATGAGTGTACCGTTTTTCAAGTCATCCTCGACGAAATCTTTGATGACGCAGCCGATTCCGAGTCCGATCCGGGAGAATTCGATGAGGAGTTCCATGTCGGTGGTCTCCAGGATCTGGTTGATCTCGATCTGGTTGTCAGCCAGGTAGGCGTCCACATGTTTCCGGCTCATATTGGAGCGGTTTAAGAGCATGATATTTCCGGTTTTAAAAATATCGGTGTCATTGCCTTCTCTCAGATGGAGGTTTTCCAGATAGGCCGGAGTACAGACGAATGCATCGCTGATTTCCATTACCGGCTGGAAGTGGAGGCCTTTTTTGCTTTTTGGTTCCGCCACGAGTCCGATATCGATCTTTCTGGCATCCAGCATGTCGAGGGTCTGGTAGGTGGACTGGCTCTCGATGGCGATGTTTACGTGCGGGTATTTTCCGATGAATCCTTTTAAGTAGGGGAGAAGGACGTATTTGCACAGGGTGTTGCTGACACCGATCTTCAAGTTCCCGATATGGAAATCATGGATCCGCTTCAGTTCGCGTTCGCCGCGGCCGATGGAGTCGAAGGCGGTGTTCACATGCTGGAAGAGGATCGCGCCTTCTCTTGTTAGTTGGACGCCGCGGGAGTTTCGGCTGAAGAGTTTGATGCCGAGGCTTTCTTCAAGTTTGCTGATGGCTTTGCTGATGGCAGGCTGACTGATGTAGAGTTCTTTGGCGGCGCGGGAGATGTTGCCGCAGCGGGCTACTTCGTAGAAGATTTTGTATTGTGACAGGTGCTGTTCCATAAAAATACTGCCGTCCGGGTGGGACCGCAGGAGTATAACCCCCTTTCATATGTGGTATTCGTATTATTTATGTCTATTATATAGAATGGGGGTGGGGAATGTCAATATGAAATGTGCGGGGGATTGGCTAAAGGGTACGTGCTGGCCTGGGATGTGGCTGCGGGTACCCAGGCCAGCGCTGGGATTGGCTGCGCGAGGGTGGCCAGCCGAGTGTATTGGCGGGATCGCAGGCGCTGCGCTGTGCGATATGGAGATTACTTTATGCAATTGCACATATGTCCAGTTCTTTCTTTAAGATGTCGTTAACAGAATCCAGGATTCCGAGATGCGTCTCGAGATCCAGGCGGTCGACGGTCATTTCGTTCTTTTTGGTGCAACCGTCTACGCTGCCGGCGGCTACGGCGAGGCGGAGAGACTCGGTCTCTTCCTCGCGGGTCGGGAGGAGATTTTTTTCAGCGAAGAGGGAGCAGAGGGCGGCGATACCAATTCCCCACCAGTTGGAGACGCCGCTGGCGAGGGTGATGTCGGCGGATTCAGCGGTGCAGATTGTTCCACCGAAGGGAACGAAGTGTTCGATCACGTCGCGGTAGGTGCCCATGCCCATCTCGTTGCCGCCGTCGCCGATGGAGATGGTGGTGGCTCCGGATTTTTTTGCTTCGGAGAGAAAGAGGGCGGAGTCAGTGATCATGTCATCGAGGACTTCGCCGCGCATGCTGTGGTAGTGGCCGTTGGCGGCTTTACCGGGGCGTTCTAAGGAGATGAGGTGAGTTGGGGCGAAGGTTTTGATGCAATTTCGGATGAAGTCGTCGGTGTCTGTTTTAGGGAGCATCATGAGTTTGGCTTTTGGAGCGCGGTAGCAGACAACGTCGCTTACAATGGAAAAGGCGGGCTCATCGGTGATCACGAGGACGGAGGCGCCGAGAGCGGTCAGGACTGCTGCAATATCAGCGGTGCCTAAGGGGCCGTCGGTTTCACCAACAAAAGAGCCGTCGCTGAGTCGGACCGGAAAGCCGGTTAAGAGAATGACACGGCGGGCGTCCGCGAGCGTGTTTAAGGTTTCCTGGATCGGATTGTCCGGGAGTGCTTTTAAGAGCCCACGGTTTCCGAAATCCTGTTTCATAATGGTATCCAGATCTTTAAAAAATGTCATGGTATTTATCCTCCAAATATGTTTGATGAGGGGGAAAACTTTTTTCGCTGCCGTGTGTATGAAAAAGCCGATATGGATCGTTTTTCGGATTTCAGGCAACAAAAAAAGCCACTGATCCCCTGTTGGAAGATTCATGGCTCTTATTTACGGAGGGAACATCCGGGCAGGAGTCCCGATAAATAAAAGAATCTGTTTTCGTTGTCTCTAGTCTAGTGGAAATGCATAGAAAAGTCAATGGAAAACGAATATATTTTGTGATATACTATGTAACGGGCGCAAAAGTAAAACAAGCGGCACCGCAGATGACATTTGTTTTTCTTGCGCTGTCAGCAAAGGTTTCGTCTGCGTGAGCGGGCAGGTCGGTTACTATGAGCAATTTCTTATATCGGGGAACAAAAAGGGGTATATTATATGGAAAACAAAAACACGATCCTTGTGGTCGGCCAGGCAAAGCCGAGCAAAGAGGACGCGATCTACAATCTCCACGGGGAGTTCTATATCAGCCTGATCGTGGAGCGTGATACGGGAAAGATCCTGGAGCTGGACTGCAACACGATCCTTGAGGTGACGAAGCAGTTCGTGGCATCCATGTTTGTGGGGAAGAGCCTGAGGACAGACGTTCCGCTGATCGAGAAGGAGATCAGGGAGCGCTATTTTGCTTTGACGCAGAAGCCATTGATCGCGTGCATGAAGGATGCGTGCAACCGGTACCTCACGGCGATCGGGGAAAACCGCGGAAAATAATTGTACAGATGCGGAAACAAGAGAATAGAATTTTTAACATTATTAAGCCGGAGTTCTCCTCCGGTTGTTTTTTTCTCGTTTTTCAAGAGACCGATTGACAATCAAAAAAATCATGATAAAGTTAGGAAGGTCGTTTTTCTAATACCCCATACAAAACGGCAAAGAATCTGAAAACAATGGACCGATTCGGGAAAATACACCATTTGATTTATCAAATACAACAATACCGGATCGCAGCACCAAGAGTATGAAAAAGGAGTACCCCACTTATGAGTTCCTGGAATGATGTTACCAAAAAGGTACGTGAAATACGGAAAAATTTTGTTGTCCGCTGTGCGATTTCCTTCGTGGCAGTTCTGGCATCTGCCCTTCTGCAGTCTTATGTAATTCTGGCCTTTATTCGTCCGGCAGGCCTTCTGTCCAGCGGATTTACGGGACTTGCGATTTTGATCGACCGAATCGCTGAACTGTATGGATTTACCGTCTCGACATCTTTGGCGCTCGTTGTTTTAAACCTGCCTGTTGCCCTGATGTGCTGCCGCAGCATCAACGTGAAATTCACGGTGTTTTCGTTGCTGCAGGTATTTTTTGCAAGCTTTTTCTTAAAAGTCTGCCACTATACTCCGCTATTTGAGGATCTGACCCTGAATGTGATTTTCGGCGGTGTGCTTTACGGACTGTCCGTTGTCCTTTCCTTAAAAGGAAACGCATCCACAGGTGGTACCGACTTTATTGCCCTCTATGTTTCCAATAAGACCGGAAAGTCCATTTGGAACTATGTGTTCATGGGAAATGTGTGTATCCTTGTAATTTTTGGACACATGTTCGGTTGGGAGTATGCAGGATATTCCATCCTGTTCCAGTTCATCTCCACAAAGATGATCTCCACCTTCCATCACCGCTATGACCGCGTGACCTTACAGATCACCACTGAGAAAGCGGAAGAGGTCATGAAGGCGTATGTCAGCAAGTATCACCACGGTATTTCCTGCGTGGACGCCATCGGCGGCTACAGCCACAAAAAAATGTACCTGCTCCACACCGTAATTTCTTCCTATGAGATCAACGATATCGTCCAGCTGATCCAGGAAGTAGATGAAAACGTGATCATAAACGTATTCAAAACAGAAGACTTCTACGGCGGATTCTACAGAGAGTCCTTGGACTAGCTTAAAATCAAAAAATATTCCCCAGAAGACATGCCCCATTATATGGGCGGTGTTTTCTGGGGATTTTTGTTTGTGAGACTATTTCTTCCAGTCACTGATGAGAGTGGTGCATGATGTTGGTAAAAAAATTTGTTTAGAAAGATTTTATGGATTAACGGATTGTCATACATCCGAAAAACCTACCGATACCAGAAACTGTGGATGGGATTCTACTGCCTACACCTCCGTTCCAGCACTGCCACCGCCTGATACAGGATTGCGGACAGAATACAGAGGATCACGATGGACATGATCACGAGATCCAGCTTGAAGACCTGGCTGCCGTAGATGATGAGGAAGCCAAGGCCTGCCTGGGCGGAGAGAAACTCGCCGATGATGACGCCGACGAGGCAGAGACCGATGTTGACCTTCATGTTGCTGATGATAAGTGGAACAGAGCCGGGCAGCAGGACCTTTGTGAGGACATCCTTCTGTTTTCCTCCCAGCGTGTAGATCAGACGGATCTGGTCAGGATCCATGGAGAGAAAGCCGTTGTAGAGCGTTAAGATCGAGCCAAATACCGCCACAGAGACCGCCGCCGTGATGATCGTCTTCATGTTGTTGCCCAGCCATACGATGAGCAGCGGCGCGAGAGCGGACTTCGGCAGACTGTTCAATATGACAAGGTACGGTTCCAGAATCTTTGCCAGCCGCCTGCTGGACCAGAGCGCCACCGCGCCGAAGATCCCGATCCATGTCACAAGAAAAAAGCTCAAAAGCGTCTCCAAAACCGTGACTCCCGTGTGGTAAAAGATCGTCCGGTCTGCCGCCATGGAAAGAAAACAGGAGAGCACCCGGGACGGGGAACTGAAAATAAAATCGTTCAGGATCCCGATCCGGGCGCTGATCTCCCAGGAAAAAAGAAACAGGACCAGAAATAAGATCCTGCAGATGAAGATCTGCCTCCGGATCCGCCGCTCCTGCTCCAGATACCGGCACTGGGCCGGGGAGACCGCAAGATCCGCTGCCGGGATCACAGCCCGGTGCCTGCGCAGGATAAAAGAAGCGATACTATGAAATCTCATCCGGCTCACCTCCCACATTGACGGCGGTCATGTGTCCGTTTCTGGCTGCCGGTGCATTCTCATCACCGGATTCAGTTCCATTGATAATATCTGTATCTCCAGATCCGGCCCCATCGACAATTGACGTATCATCACCATTCCCGTTCCCAAGAATCTTCCACAATTCATTAAAATAAGAAGAAAACTCCGGATAATTCCGCCGCTTCAAAGGACTCATTTCATGGTTCGGAAACCGAATCACAAGCTCCCCCTTGATCGTCCCCGGTCTGTTCGTCAGCACCAGGATCCGGTCCGCTGTGCTCACCGCCTCCGAAAGATCATGGGTGATCAGGATAGCCGTTTTCTTTCTGCTGCGGATGATCGAACTGATATCATCACAGACCGAAAGCCTCGTCTGATAATCCAGAGCAGAAAACGGCTCATCAAGAAGCAGAAGATCCGGCTCCAAAGCAAGAGTCCGGATCAAAGCAGCCCGCTGCCGCATCCCCCCGGAAAGCTCCGACGGATGCGCATCGTAAAAATACTGAAGTCCATAAGAATCCAGAAGCTCCTTCACCCGGCTCAAATGCTTTGAATCACACTTCCTCCGCACCTCAAGCCCCAGTGAAACATTCGAAAGGATCGTCCGCCACTCAAACAAATGATCCCTCTGCAGCATGTACCCGATCCCCGAAGCCCCCTTCCCGACAGAAACCCCGTCCAAAAGAATCTCCCCCCGCTCAGGGGCCAAAAGCCCGGCAAGCAGAGAAAGCAACGTAGACTTCCCACACCCGGACGGCCCGACAATACAAAGAAACTCGCCGGAATTCACATGAAACGATATATCAGAAAGGGCCTTCGTCTCTCCCTCCATGGTATGGTAGGAATAATCCACCCCTCTAACTTCCAATTTCGGAGTCATGGATACCTCACTCAAACGTACTTACTATAAAATATGTAAAAACCTCTCATCCGTGAGCCAACCGTCAAAACAACAGCACAGTACACAACTATTATGCAGCACTGCTTATTCCTTTCTCGTCCCTCAGCACAGCCACATCCTCAACGCACAGCGCAGCGCCTGCGCTCCCGCCAGTACACAGCACAGACCAGCTTTCAGATCCGGGCGATTGATTTTCGGGGCATGGCTTCCTCTTGGCTCGCAGAAGAATGCGTTGGAGGAGCGTGGACACTTGTTTGAGCGCAAGCGAGTTGTGTCCACGCTTCTCCGCCCTTAGCATTCTCCTGCAAGCCTAGAGGAACCGCCCCGAAAATCCTCTGAGCCCGGATCTGAAAGCTGGTCTGTGCGTACCCCCCGCCAATTCACCTCTCCCCCAAAAAACGTAAGAAAATCGCAAGAAAACCGCCAGATAAAAGACCCAAGAAAGAAACATTTCCCTGCTATACTAAATTCCAGTGTTAAAATAATCACATTTAACATAGAAAACCTCGGAAGGAACACATGAGTATGAGCAGTGAAGAAAAAATCTCACCAGAAGAATTCGACAAAGAACTGGACTCCCTACTGGCCGGAACCACAGAAAAGAAACCCAAAAACCCAAAGAGAAAAAAGATCATAATCGCCGCCGCCATTGCCATCCTCGGAATCATCGGCATCAAACTCCTGTCCGGCGGAAAAGACATGGTCCCCGTTGTGGACACTGTGACCCCAACCCGCAAAACCATCCAAAACCGCCTCACCGTCACCGGCCCCATCTCCGGAACCGACAGCGTAGACGTCGTCTCAAACCTCCACGCTGAGATCCTCGAAATTCCCGTAAAAGAAGGCGACAAAGTCACAAAAGGCCAGCCCCTGGCAGTCCTCGACGATTCCGACGTAAAAAAAGAAGCCGACATCGCCAAAAACGACTACGACCTCGCCGTGACCACCTGCGCCGAAAAAGATAAAGAAGCAAGAAACGGCTACGCCAAAGCCATCCAGGACCTGAACACCGCCCAGGCCAACTACGACCGCACAAAAGCCCTCTTTGATGGCGGCAGCGTCCCAAAAGTTGATCTTGAGACAGCGGAAAACGGTCTCCACGACGCAGAACGGGAATGCGACTCCTACACAATAAAAAACGGATCCGCCGTCGCCGATGACTCCTACCGCCTCCAGATCGAAAAAGCAAAATTCGACTACGAAAAAGCCGTAGAGCAGTTAGATAATACGATCTTAAAAGCCCCTATCGACGGCACCGTCGTCCGCGTCAACACAAAAGTAGGCCGCTTTGCCGACAAAATGGAAAACGACGCCCCGCTCTTCGTGATCGAAAACCTCGATAACCTGGAACTCGAGATCAAAGTCAGCGAGTACACCATCGGAAAAGTCGCCGTCGGCCAGGAAGCCGAGATCTCCGCGGACATCTTAAACGGTGAGACCGTCCACGGCGAAGTCATCTCGATCTCCCCGACCGGCGAAGAAAAAGGCGGCGGTTCCAGCGAGCGCGTCATCCCCACAAAGATCCGCGTCACAGATCAGGACACAAAACTGATCGCTGGAATCACCGCCCGCGCGTCCATTGTCCTGGAAGAATCAGAGAACGCCCTGACAGTCCCAGTCTCCGCCGTGATGGAAAAAGACGGAACGAACTACGTCCAGGAGATCAGTGACGGAACCGTATCCTGGGTTCCGGTGGACATCGGTGTGGAAGGCGATGTGGAGATGGAGATCATCCCGGTGGAAGGGAGCTCCCTGGATGAAAACTCCGTCCTGATTGCGGAGCCGGGAGAGCAGTACACAGATGGAATGGCAGTCACATCATCCGGAAAACAGGGGGAATAAACAATGTTTGAAAAACTGACAAGATCCCGCTACATGACGGAAAACGTGACAGACGAGCTGATCCGCCTGGAAAACCTCGTAAAGATCTACGACACAGGCGCGATCCGGGTCATGGGACTAAAGAAAATCAACCTGACGATCCACCGGGGCGAGTTCGTTGCGATCATGGGACACTCCGGATCGGGAAAATCTACCCTGATGAACATTTTAGGCTGCCTGGACCGCCCGACACTGGGTCACTATTACCTCGACGGGATCGACACGGCGGCCCTGTCCCCGGACGAACTCTCCGCGGTGCGGAATAAAAAGATCGGCTTCGTGTTCCAATCCTTCAACCTGATCTCCAGGACATCGGCGTTAAAAAATGTGGAGCTCCCGATGACCTACGCGAGGATCCCGAAAAGAAAAAGGACGGAGCGGGCCATGGAACTGTTGGAGTGCGTGGGGCTGGAAAAACGCGCCGGACACATGCCCAATGAGATGTCCGGCGGACAGAGACAGCGCGTTGCCATTGCGAGAGCGCTGGCGAACGAGCCGCCGCTGATCCTGGCGGATGAACCGACGGGAAATCTCGATACAGCCGCGTCCATCGAGATCATGGAGATCTTCTCGGAACTCCACAAAGCGGGAGCCACAGTGATCGTTGTCACCCACGAGGAAAATATCGCCGCCTTTACGGACCGGATCATCCACTTCTCGGATGGTCAGATCATCAAAGATGAGATCAACGAAAACCCGACAAAAGGAAGTGGTAAAGTCCACATGAAAGGTCTCTACAGACACTTCCAGAAAACAGCCGGAACAGAGAGTGGGGTGGTCGGATGCTAGGCGAAAATATGATCATGGCCTTCCATGCAATCATGGCGAACAAGATGCGCTCATTCCTGACCATGCTGGGCATTATCATCGGAATCGGTTCTGTCATATCCATCGTTTCCATCGGCGATACGATGCGCGGACTGTTCGCGGACCTCTATAAGGACGCGGGGGCCACCCAGGCGGTGGTATCCATCGGATACAATGTGGAGGATGTGCGGGACAGCGATTACTTTACCCTGGATGAACTTGATAAGATCAAGGAGATCTTTGGGGATGAGATATCCTATATCGACAGTTACGCCAGCGTAAATTCAGAAGTCCTTGCAGGACGGACAAACATGAAATTTGACTTCCAGGGGATCGACTGGAATTTTAGCGATGTCCAGCCGGTGACCATGATTTCCGGACGTTATTTAAACGAAGGAGATATCCTTGGACGAAAGAAAAATGTGGTGATAGAGGAGGAGAGTGCCAGAAAACTTTTCGGAACGGAAAACGCGGTGGGAAAGACCTTCCGGACCACCGTCTACGGGGATACAGATATGTATACGGTAGTCGGTGTCTACAAAAAAGAGATGAGCGCCTTCCAGAAGCTTTTGTCCGGAGGTTCCGGCGATACGGGATCCGCGTATATCCCGTATACACTGCTCACGTGGCCGAATGACCAGTTCTATTACTGCCGCCTGTACGCGAAAGAGGGAACGGACATGGTAAATTTCATGTCAAGGCTGACGGTGTATCTCGGGAAAATCAAGAATAGAAACGCGGAAGATTTCTATACGAATACGGTGGCGGATGAGATGGGATCCATCGACAGCCTCATGGGCGGACTTTCCATGGCCGTGGGCGGGATCGCAGCGATCTCTCTCCTGGTGGGCGGCATCGGGATCATGAACATCATGCTGGTGTCCGTCACGGAAAGGACCCGCGAGATCGGTATCAGAAAGGCGCTTGGAGCAAGGACCCGGGATGTCCTGATTCAGTTCCTGACAGAGTCCGCGATCCTGTCAGCTCTGGGCGGAATCATCGGTGTTCTTCTCGCTGTGAGTCTCGTGACGGCAGGCGGGGCGGCGCTTGGACTCCCTGTTGTGATCAAACCTGGGATCATCCTTCTTGCGGTATCCTTTTCGGCCGTAGTCGGCATCTTCTTTGGGATTTACCCGGCGTCGAAAGCCGCAAAGGCGGATCCGATCGATGCTCTGAGATATGAATAAAGAGGAACTGCCGATCAATGGGACATATGCAAGAAACGTATTATTGGAACGGATGCTATATGGACCGGCAAAAAATCCCCGCAGGATGCGGAAAAACGATCCTGCGGGGATTTTTAAAATTTATGCCAGTGACTATTCTACAAGCGCACCATTCACGTCAACGGTGTATCCGTCCGGAGTCTCACAGTTTACCATGAGAGTGCCCTTGAAGCCATCGCCTTCCTCGTGGAAGTAGTACCACTTGCCGCTTATCTCGTGCCAGCCGGT
Source organism: Desulfotomaculum sp. OF05-3 (assembly GCF_003435535.1). Classification (NCBI taxonomy): domain Bacteria; kingdom Bacillati; phylum Bacillota; class Clostridia; order Eubacteriales; family Desulfotomaculaceae; genus Desulfotomaculum; species Desulfotomaculum sp. OF05-3. The sequence goes on from NZ_QWGO01000020.1 coordinate 19,153, forward strand.
GAAGAGAGCGCCGGTCTTAAGGTCCATGTAGTACCAGTTGCCGTCATCCTTTACCCATCCGGTCTGCATGATATTGTCATGACCGAAATAGTACCAGGTTCCATCGATCTCCAGCCAGTAATCGGTAGCTTCGAGACCTTCCGCAAAGTGATATTTGTAGGTACCGTCAGAGAGCTTCTCCCAGGCACCGCCTGCCGGGGACTTTAAACCGCGGCGGCGTCCGCCGTTTGTGCTGCGTTTGTATGTGCCGGATACAACAGTTCCATCTATTGTATCAGCAGCCTGAGCTGTGATCATGGTTCCGAGAGCCAGTGTTGCAGCGAGAGCTGCGATGCAAAATTTTTTCATAAACGTACCTCCTGGGATTTCGTCTTTTGGTACAAAAATGCACATAAAATATATGTAGATTTGTCCTTTTCATATAGATATATCCTAATATGGAAACTGGAAAGAGTCAATGGGATTTAAAGGAAATTTTCGGAGCCCTATATATGCGCAGAAAGGTATTGTCATTTTTTTTTTAGTGTGATAAAATGAGTGGCACAGTTTTTGATTCGTTTTTGCTTTATATGGAGGCAGATATGAAATATAAGTGTCTGATCTTTGATCTGGATGGAACGCTGGTAAACTCGATCCATGCGCTGACATACTGTACGAACCTTTCACTGGAGAAGTTTGGGCTCGGTCCTTTGACAGAGGAACAGATGATGACCATCGTCGGCGATGGATATAAAATGCAGATGAAACGTTCCCTCGCGGCCTGCGGGGATACGGATGAGGCGCACTACGAGGCGATCCTCCCTGTATATATGGAGATATTCGGAAAATACTGTAACTATGAGATGCATCCTTACGATGGAATCGTGGAGCTCACATCGAAGGCGAAAGAGCTGGGTTTAAAGATTGCTGTTGTATCCAACAAGCCTGATGCCCAGGCGAAGAAGACCGTAGAATATGTATTCGGCGCGGGATATTTTGACACGGTGATCGGGGAGCAGGAGGGCGTTCCGAAGAAGCCGGATCCGTCGGGAGCATTGAAGGCGGCGAAGATCTGTGGCGCGGATCCGTCAGAGTGCCTGTATTTTGGAGATACGAATACGGACATGAAGACTGGAAAGAACGCGAAGATGACGACGGTGGGAGTTCTCTGGGGATTCAGGGGCCGTGAGGAGCTTGCGGCATTCCAGCCGGAATTTCTGCTTGAGAAACCGCTTGATATCTTAATGGAGATTGAAAAGTAGCTGTTTGGCAGACCTGTGCAGATGCGGCATGACTTATCAATGTGCCATAAAAAGGTGACATCAGCCCGCGCGTTAGATACCGGAGGAAATGGATTGAAGTATTTTAGAAAAACAAGACGAAAACGGATAGAAGCATGGCTCACCGCAGCGATGTTTCTTTTTGGTACCCTGACAGGCTGTGGTTCTGTTAGTGACACACACGGAGATGTGGGAACTCCGAATGATGGAAAGCTGAAAGTTGTAACGACCCTGTTCCCGTACTACGATTTCACGAGACAGATCGCGGGGGATGCCGTAGATCTTTCCATGGTGATCCCGGCGGGACAGGACAGCCATTCCTTTGAGCCGACACCGGCAGATATCCGCCTGATCCAGAACGCGGACCTTCTGATCTGCAACGGTGGTGCCATGGAGCAGTGGGTGAGCCAGGTTGTGGCATCCCTGGATTCGGAGAGCTTAAAGGTCATCACGATGATGGACTATGTGGATACCGTGGAGGAAGAGATCGTGGAAGGCATGGAGGACGCAGGTGAGGAACATCACCACAGCCATGCGTCGGCAGACGATACCCATGATGACCACGACCATGATGAGGCGGTCCATGCTGATGACGATGATCATGATCACGATCACGATGCGGAAGATCATGACCACACGGATGATGAACACGATCACGATGCGGAAGATCATGACCACACGGATGATGAACACGATCATGATGCGGAAGATCACACACACACGCACGATGATGACGACGCGGATTACGAGATCGAATATGACGAGCACATCTGGACTTCCCCGGTGAATGCCATGAAGATCACCCAGGTGATCACGGACACGCTTCAGGAGATGGACCCGGCAGACGCGGACATCTTTGCGGCAAATGCAGAGGATTATCTCGGGAAACTTGAGAATCTCGACCAGGAATTCCGCGATGTGGTAAACGGCGCGGACTTAGACCTCATTGTCATGGCGGACAAGTTTCCGCTCCGCTATTTTGCGGACACTTACGGACTCCGGTACAGGGCTGCGTTTTCCGGCTGCGCCTCCGACACTGAGCCAAGCGCAAAGACCATCGCATACCTGATCGACAAGGTGCGGGAGGAACAGATCCCGGCGGTCTATTACCTGGAACTCTCCAGCCACCGGGTGGCGGAGATCATCAGCGAGGAGACCGGTGCGAAGCCGCTGTTATTTCACTCCTGTCATAACGTGACGAGAAGAGAGTTTGATAACGGCGTCACCTATCTGGAACTGATGGAACAGAATGTTGTCAATTTACGGGAAGGACTTTATCGATGAACCAGCCATTATTAAAATGTGAACATGTGGACTTTGGATATGAAAATTATGACGTGGTGAAGGACGTGTCCATGGAGATCAATCCTGGGGACTACCTCTGCATCGTCGGCGAGAACGGATCCGGAAAGAGCACCCTGATGAAAGGACTCCTGGGACTTATAAAGCCCACCGGCGGTGTCCTGACGCTGGCGGACGAGTTGAGACGGTCCGGAATCGGATATCTCCCGCAGCAGACCCCGGCCCAGAAGGATTTCCCTGCGACGGTACAGGAGGTCGTGATCTCCGGCTGCCTTGGAAAGCGTGGAAACCGACCGTTTTACTCGATGGAAGAGCGGAAGCTTGCGGCAGTCAATATGGAAAAGCTCGGAATCACGGATCTCAAAAAGAGCTGCTACCGGGATCTCTCCGGCGGACAGAAACAGCGTACCCTGATCGCGAGGGCCCTCTGCGCTACGGATAAGCTCCTGATCCTGGACGAGCCGATCACGGGACTTGACCCGGCATCCACCCAGGATTTCTATGCGGTGATCCGCCATCTAAACAGGGACGAGAAGGTGGCTGTCCTCATGGTCTCCCACGATATCGGAAATATCGTGACCCAGGCCAACAAGATCTTACAGTTGAAACAGACGGTCCAGTTTTACGGGACCGTGGATGAGTATAAGAAATCGGAATTCGGAAGAGAATTCCTCGGAGGTGAGAACTAAATGGGACTTTTACAGGAAATGTTTTCCTATCCGTTTCTCGTGCGGGCGATGATCGGCGGTATCTGTATCTCGCTCTGCGCATCGCTCCTGGGAGTCAGCCTTGTGCTGAAACGGTATTCAATGATCGGTGACGGACTGTCCCATGTTTCCTTTGGGGCACTCTCTATCGCGGTGGCCTTTAACTGGGCGCCTCTCGCGGTATCGATCCCGGTGGTGGCAGCGGCGGCGGTCCTGCTTCTTCGGATCACGGGAAACGGAAAGATCAAGAGTGACGCGGCGATCGCGATGATTTCCGCAGGATCTCTCGCCATCGGTATCATCGTCACATCCCTGACGACGGGAATGACGACGGATGTCAGCAGCTATATGTTCGGAAGTATTTTAGCAATGAGCCGCGAGGACATGTGCTTAAGCGTAGTCCTGTCCCTGGTGGTCCTCGGCATGTTTGTGATCTGCTACAACAAGGTCTTTGCCGTGACCTTCGATGAGAGCTTCGCGAAGGCGACGGGTGTGCGGGTCTCCGCCTATAACCTTCTGATCGCGGTCCTGACTGCCATTACGATCGTTCTCGGTATGAGAATGATGGGTGCCATGCTGATCTCGAGCCTTGTGATCTTCCCGGCACTGACATCCATGCGGGTATTTAAGAGTTTCCTCGGCGTTGTGGTATCCTCGGGCGTTGTGTCTGTGGTGTGCTTCTTTATCGGGCTCATTCTTTCCTATGTATATTCAATTCCGGCGGGAGCCAGCGTTGTTGTGGTGAACCTGGCGATGTTCGGGGTGTTCAGTGTCGTTCAGATGGTGAAGCAGTCGAGATAGGGGAGAAACAGCAGGATGCCAGCAGATACGTAATCGCAAGCGCTCAATGAGGCTGGATTTTGCCAGATCCTGAAGACTGTACAAGAAAACAATATTATATGAGAAAATTTCTCGTATTTCTGCCGCTTTCCAGACATCCGCTGGAAGCGGCAGTACTTGACTTTGTTAGAAAATGTGTTAAAGTTAGTAATTGGTAATGAAAAATGAAAGTGCGGCAGTGGATCTGGTCTGTATACAGTATAAAATTAAGGCGGACAGATAAAAATACAGGAATGCCGCGCGGATGGCAAGAAAGAGGTGTCATTATGACAAAAATTGATATTATCTCCGGTTTCCTCGGAGCCGGAAAAACAACATTTATAAAGAAGCTTCTGAAAGAAGCAATTGCGGGCGAGAAAGTAGTCCTGATCGAGAATGAATTTGGTGAGATCGGTATCGACGGCGGCTTCTTAAAGGATTCCGGCATCGAGATCCGTGAGATGAACTCCGGATGCATCTGCTGTTCCTTAGTCGGTGATTTCGGACGTTCCTTAAATGAAGTCCTTACAAAGTATACACCGGACCGTGTAATTATCGAGCCGTCAGGTGTCGGCAAGCTTTCCGACGTCATGAAGGCAGTCTGCGACGTTGCGGGCGAGATCGACGTTGTATTAAATGGTTCCGTGACAGTCGTTGATGCTCAGAAGTGCAAGATGTATATGAAGAACTTTGGTGAGTTCTTCAATAACCAGATCGAGAGCGCAGGAACGATCGTGTTAAGCCGTACCGATGTCGCTGACGCAGACAAGGTCGCTCAGTGTGTAGAGATGATCCGCGAGAAGAACCCGAAGGCAGCTATCGTTACAACTCCGATCGACAAGCTCACAGGCGAGCAGCTTCTTGAGATCATTGAGCAGCCGACAGATGATATGGCTGAGAAGCTCCTTGAGGAGGTAAAAGAGGGCCATCACCATCATCATGACGATGACGACGAGGAGTGCTGCTGTGGCCACCACCATCACCACCACGATGACGATGATGACGACGAAGATGAGCATGAGCACCATCATCACCACCATGACGATGACGAAGAGTGCGGATGCGGCCATCACCATCACCACGATGATGACGATGATGAGCACGAGCATCACCATCATCATGACGGCGAGTGTGGATGCGGCCACCACCATCACCACCACGATCATGACGCCGACGAGGTATTCACAAGCTGGGGTCTTGAGACAAACCGTACCATCACAAAGGAGAAACTCGAGTCCCTGTTACAGGAACTCGCACATTCCGAGAAGTACGGCCAGGTTCTCCGCGCAAAGGGAATGCTGCCGGATGCGGACGGAACATGGTACTACTTCGATCTTGTACCGGAAGAGACCGAGATCCGCACAGGCGCTCCGATCTACACAGGAAAAGTGTGCGTGATCGGTTCCAACCTGAAGGAAGACGAGTTAAAGGCTGCGTTTGAGGCTTAATGAACGTATTCTGCCAGGGTCAGGCTGCCAGATCTGCAGAACCTGTTCAGTGGCAGTTCCTGTCTGCGCAAGACGTGGGCAGGAACCATTTTATATAATTAGGAGAATAAGACAGTGAAACAGCAGGAAAAAATGCCGGTATTTGTCATCAACGGCTTTCTGGAAGCGGGAAAGACCCAGTTCATCACAAATACTTTACAGCAGGACTATTTCCAGGCCGACGGTACGACCGTTCTGATCCTCTGCGAGGAAGGCGATACGGAGTACGATAAGGAAATCTTAAAGAAAACAAGAACAAAGATCGTTACCGTGGAAGATATCTCCGAGATGGACGAGGATTTCTACGGACGGATCGAGGCATTATATGACCCGGCCCGGGTGCTCATCGAGTGGAACGGAATGTGGCCGCAGGATCAGCTGCAGCTCCCGGATACCTGGGAACTCTTCCAGCAGATCACGATCATCGACGGCTCCACCTTCGAGCTCTATTTAAGCAACATGAAGCCGCTCTTAGCGCTCCTTGTAAAGCGCTCCGAGCTTGTGATCATGAACCGCTGCGATGAAGTCAGCGATGAGAACATCACCCGCTACCGCCGCGGCTTAAAGGCTTTAAACCCGCAGGCAGAGCTGATCTTCGAGGACGCGGAAGGCGAGATCGAGCAGGAGGTTCTGGAAGAGGATCTTCCGTACGACATGAAGGCAGATGTGATCAAGATCGATCCGAAGGATTACGGCATCTGGTACATCGACGCCATGGATAAGCAGGACCGCTACGAGGGAAAAGTTGTGGAGTTCACCGGTATGGTATTAAAATCCCCGGAATTCCCGAAGAACTATTTCGTTCCGGGCCGAATGGCGATGACATGCTGCGAGGCAGATATGACATTTTTAGGATTTATCTGCAAGGCGCGTGAGGCGAGAAACCTTGAGACAAAGCAGTGGGTCAAGGTCCGTGCGAAGATCGCATACGAGTTCTGGCCGGACTACGACGGTGTCGGTCCGGTTCTCTACGCCGAGAGCGTGGAACCGGCGCAGGAGATCAAGGATATTGTGCAGTTCTAAATGAAGATTTCAGCTGAAAAACAGAAAATGCAGAATAATACCGGGTACGCTGGATGGAAAAACTGTCCAGCGTATTTTGATTTTCTCGAATTCCGAAGAAGCTGCCGTTGGCAGGCTCTGCGGGTTCCCATGTATTCAGAAGGGACTGCCAGTGAAAGCTTTAGCGGATATAAACAAAAGAAACGGACTTCATGAGCCATATGAGATATGACTTTTGAAGTCCGTTTTTAATTCCAGGTCTAATTCATCGGTGCCACCGGAACCGGCCGTTCGCGGTCGAAGACCTGGGTCACATCGAAGAGGTCGCTTAAGTGGTCTTTTTCCGGATTCGTCTCCGGCAGGTCGTAGTACATGCGGTAGCCGTCCAGGTTCCGGCGTCCCTGGCGGAGATAGTCAGATCCAAACTGTACCCAGTACTGGCTGGAGTCTACATTGCAGAAGTAGCGGAAGCCCAGCTCATGGAGATATGTGTATTTTTCATTTTCCATTGTGTACGGATGCCAGTCGCCAACATCTGATCCGAATGGGTAGAGCAGGATATCCGTCTTTCCGATCAGGGATTCCACCCTGGAGGCCCACTTATCGGAGTCTGTCTTCACATCCTCAAAGGAGCGTTTCCCGAAATTGATATGTCCCCAGCTGTGGGAGGCGAGCTCCCAGCCGTTGTCCCTGAGACACTGTGCCACCTGGCGGACCGTCTCTTTATCGGCTTCATAATTTGGGTTAGAACTCTCATAGGACGGATCCGTCCGGTATCCCAGAACGCCCTGATATCCGGTAAACGCCAGGACCGCCCGGGCACCCCGGTAGGAAAAATCAGGGTGTTCCGTGATAAAGTCCTCAAGGAGCGGCACGAGATCATAAGAGCCCACCGACACGGAGCCGTCATCCATCACCATCTCGCAGGTCGGCTTTCCGTTCTCGCCCACGATCATCCGGCTTGCGAAACCGTCACCGTCCATATACTCGTAATAGCAGAGGTCATCCTGGGACATGACAAAAGGAATCTTTCCAGGCGGCAGCATAATATCCCCCGCCACCATCTTCGTATTGCCGTTTTCGTCCGTTACCTCGTGGGCAATATCGTGGAGCTTTACGAGAACATATCCTTTCTCGTACATGGAATCCAGGATCTTTAAAAATTCGCTCTTCGTGGTCATCACCTGGTTGTAGCCCTTGGAATCTGCGTCCCCGTCGAAGGCTTTGGAGTTATCCATGATCAGGGAGTGGAAGAACACATGGGTGATCTTGTTTACATCCGCCCGGACGAGTGTGGATTTTGTCTCCTCGCAGGAGGCGAGAAGCTCCTTCACATCGGAATTCTCCGCGTAATCCGGGTTGGAGTTTAAGATCTCGATGGCAGCATCGTAGTCGTAGGTGACGAATTTTGCGTGAGCGCTGTTTAAAATCCCATCCAGGGCAGTATCGCCTGTATTGTAAGCGGCAGCCGGTACGGCGGCTTCCTGTGACTCCGGAGAAGCGTCTTCTCCGGATCCGCTCTCCGCAAGTGAAACGGTCGTTTTATCGTCTCCGGACGGATCGGATTCCGCCGAAGATTCAGAAGTGTTGTTTTTCAACTGTGTGGATAAGCGGCCTCCTTTTTTAAAGAGGAGCAGTCCGCCGATTCCCAGGAGAAGAACTCCGAGAACGATCAGCAGTATCGTAATATGAACTGTCCGCCGCCGTTTCCGCAGCTTTTCGCGGCTTGAAATATATGCGCGGCGCCTTTCAAAATCATTATTGTATTCCAAAATATCACCTCGTAATTTAATTCGTAACCGCCGTCCTTTGTCAGACAGAACAACGGATAAAATTCTGTATTTATTACTTCTATCATAGCACAACCCCATGTCCGACGCTACGAGAAATAGAAAAATTAAGCATTTTGTAAGCAGTGACATAAAGGGGGATGTCCGGGCCATATTTTATAAGGAGAAAAACTGGCTGAGAACATGAAAAGCGTGCCGCAGGGCGGAATAAAATGGCGTCCGGGCGGAGAAATTTTATGGAACAGCAGGCAGGTCGGGAGTAGAAATATGAGAGTGGGAAAAAGAAGCATTTGTGGGATCATGGCCGGAATCCTGTTCATGATGGAACCGGTGAGCGGATATGGGATGATGAGGGAAGGGACGTGGAAAAAGGATATAAGAAATCAGATCATGGAAATACAGCAGATGCAGCCGGAGCTGACACCGTACACCGGCCCGGAGATCACGGCTCCGTCCGCAATCCTCATGGAGGCATCCACGGGGACCGTGATCTGCGAGAAAAACGCGGATGAGCCGAGAAATCCCGCCAGTGTCACAAAGATCATGACGCTGATCCTGATCTTCGACGCCCTGCAGTCAGGGAAGATCCGTCTGACAGACGAGGTGGTGACAAGCGCCCACGCGAAATCCATGGGCGGATCCCAGGTGTTCCTGGAGGAGGGCGAGATCCAGACAGTGGAAACTCTGATTAAGTGCATCGTCATCGCCTCCGGCAACGACGCGTCGGTGGCAATGGCTGAGTTTATCGGAGGCGATGAGGGGACTTTTGTGAAGATGATGAATGAGCGGGCGAAAGGCCTGGGGATGGAGCACACGAAGTTCATTGACTGCTGTGGACTCACGGATTCCCCGGAACATGTGACTACGGCGAGGGACATCGCGCTGATGTCCAGGGAACTTATCACAAAATACCCGCAGATCACAAACTACACGACGATCTGGATGGAGAATATCACCCATGTGACGAAGCAGGGGACAAAGGAGTTCGGTCTCTCAAACACAAATAAGCTCTTAAAGATGGCGACGAATTTCGAGGTGACGGGGCTGAAAACAGGTTCCACCAGTATCGCAAAATACTGTCTCTCCGCCACAGCAAAAAAGGACGGCGTGGAGCTTATCGCCGCGATCATGGCGGCACCGGACTATAAGGCAAGATTTAAGGATGCTGTGACGCTTTTAAATTATGGGTTTGGAAACTGCAGGCTCTATAAGGATGAGACGCCGCCGGAGCTTCCGAAACTCTCCGTGACAGGCGGAAAAGAGCCGGAGGTGGAACTTTCCTACGGCGAAACCTTTACATATCTGGGACTCCACGGCGAGGACTTTTCCGGTGTGGAGCGGGAACTGACGCTGGAAGAGAGCGCAAAGGCCCCGGTAAAGGCGGGAGACCAGCTTGGAACGCTGCACTACCGGTTTAATGGGGAGGAGATCGGAAACATCCCTGTCATTGCGGACCGGGATGTGGATCCCGCTGGATTTTCTGACTATGTGAAGTGGATGATGGGATGGTGGAGAATGAGAGGAGAGGAAGTATAAAAATATCGGAGAGATCTGAATTTAAATGATTAGTAACCTCAGTACTTTCATAGTTACAAGCAAAAATCACTCGAGATCGGCTGTGCCGATGGGATTTTTGCCTTCCAGCTTATGTTTTCTTACGGTCAGCGCAGCAAGTGCGCAGACCTGCTGAACAGTTACAATGATTAAAAAAATTCAGATCTCTCCGATTAAAAGGTTATTTCTCTGCGGCTGCCTTCGCAAACCCCGTATTCACAAGATCCTCATAAGGAACCCGCGTGTCAAGCTCACCGGCTTCCTCCAGAATGTTCTCGAGAAGCTCAAAGCTTTCCTTCTCAAAGACCGTATTTTCTTTCCAGGTATCCTGCTCTTTGTAGCGGTCCACGATGATCGCGATCTTTTCGGTGTCGGTCTCCTTAAACTGCGGACTTATCGTCTCGGCGATCTCCTCGGCGGAGTGGGTGTTCACATAGTCGAGGCCTTTCTGAATCGCATTTGTGAATTTCTGGATGATCTCCGGATGCTTTTCAATATAGCTTTTTTTTGCACTGTAGGCCGTGTAAGGGACGTAGCCGGAGTCTTTTCCGAGGGACGCGACTACATAGCCGTTTCCTTCCTGTTCCAGGGCTGTGGCGAAGGGTTCGAACTCGACGGTGTAGTCGGAATCATTGCTGGTGAACGCCGCCGCGGTGAGACCGAAGCTGATGCTCTGGTCGATGGAGAGATCCTTTGTGGGATCGATGCCGTTCTTCTTTAAGATATACTCAAAGACCATCTGGGGCATGCCACCGGCACGGCCGCCTAAAACTTTCTTCCCAATGAGGTTTTCCCACTTGAAATCAGCTTCCGGTGTCCGTCCAACGAGGAAGTTCCCAGCCCGCTGGGTGAGCTGGGCGAAGTTTACGGCATAGTCATCATCGCCCTGGATATAAGTATAGATACTCGCCTCAGATCCCATGAACCCGATGTCCGCATCCCCGGATACCAGGGCTGTCATGACCTTGTCAGCCCCTGCACCGTTTACCAGTGTCAGGTCGATTCCCTCCTCCTCAAAATACCCCAGCTCGATGGCGGCATACTGGGGGGCGTAGAAGATGGAGTGGGCAACCTCATTTAAAGTCACGGGAGTTAAGGAGGATTCCGCGTTCTTTTTACACCCGGTGAGCAGAGCCGCCGCCGTAAACACAAAAAGAACCGGTGCCAGAAATTTTCTCATAATACCAAAAGACCTCTCTTTGCGATCGTTCTATATGTTCAGTGTATGAGAAATGCCGGAAAGGGTGCAAAAGATCATGATTCCTGCGGTGCCTTGACGCAGCATAAAGCAATAGGAAAAACCTATAGCAAACCTTGAGTACATCCAATTAGACAGATTTTCCAACATATGGTACTATTACCTTGCAACCAGATAGGATGGTTGGTAAATGAAAATAAGAAATTTTTCGGGAATGAAATGCGATGTCCCGATCCGGAATAAGAGGAGGAAAATCACTATGGCAAAGAAAACAAGAGCGGAGAGAAACTTCAAATTTGAGACATTACAGCTTCATGTAGGACAGGAGCAGCCGGATCCGGTGACAGACGCGAGAGCGGTTCCGATCTACCAGACCTCTTCCTATGTATTCAGAAACTGCGAGCATGCGGCAGCACGTTTCGGACTCACAGACGCAGGAAATATCTACGGCAGGCTGACAAACCCGACCGAGGATGTATTTGAGAAGAGGATCGCAGCATTGGAGGGCGGCGTTGCGGCACTGGCAGTTGCCTCCGGCGCGGCAGCAGCAACCTATGTATTCCAGAACCTTGCTCATGCAGGTGACCACATCGTTGCGGCAAAGAACATCTACGGCGGAACATACAACCTTTTAGCACACACACTTCCGGAGTACGGCGTGACAGCAACCTTCGTTGATCCGTTCAACTACGAGGAGGTAGAGAATGCGATCCAGGAGAACACAAAAGCGATCCATGTTGAGACACTTGGAAACCCGAACTCCGATGTCGTTGATATCGAGAAGCTGGCTTCCATCGCCCACGCACATAAGATCCCGCTGGTTGTCGACAACACATTCGCAACTCCGTACCTTGTAAGACCGATCGAGTACGGCGCAGATATCGTATTCCATTCCGCGACAAAATTCATCGGCGGCCACGGAACCACCATCGGCGGTGTGATCATCGACAGCGGCAACTTTGACTGGGAAGCAAGCGGAAAGTTCCCGTCCTTAGTTGAGCCGAACCCGAGCTACCACGGTGTAAGCTTCGTAAAGGCAGCAGGAAGAGCAGCATTCGTTACAAAGATCCGTGCGATCTTACTTCGTGATACAGGAGCAACGATCTCCCCGTTTCACGCATTCATCTTCTTGCAGGGACTCGAGACACTGTCTCTCCGTGTAGAGCGCCATGTACAGAACGCCTTGAAGGTCGTTGAGTACTTAAACAACCATCCGCTTGTAGAAAAAGTAAACCATCCGTCCGTATCCGATGATCCGGAACAGCAGAGACTCTACAGGAAATACTTCCCGAACGGCGGCGGCTCCATCTTCACCTTCGAGATCAAAGGCGGCGCAGAGGCAGCGAAGAAGTTTATCGATAACCTCGAACTCTTCTCCTTACTTGCAAATGTTGCTGACGTGAAGTCTCTCGTGATCCATCCGGCTTCCACAACTCACTCCCAGTTAAATGACGAGGAGTTAGCGGACCAGGGCATCAAACAGAATACGATCCGTCTCTCCATCGGTACAGAGAACATCGACGACATCATCGAGGATCTGGACGAGGCGTTTAAGACATTACAGGAATAATCCCCCAACAGTTCAGCCGTGCGTCGAGCTGTGCTGGAAAAAATCCCCCTCAATTAACGAACGAATACAGGACAGCGGTCACTGCGTAGCAATATGTGTGACCGCTGTTCTATTGTTGGACGGAAGTGGAATATATGTGGATGCCATGCTGCCGTCCCCAATATATAAATCTGTAACGGTCTGTGCCGTTGAACAGGCACAGAAAAAACTTCGTAAGAAACTGCCTTAAGACAATTTTTTGCGAAGCTTTTTTGTTTCGATATATAAAATACAATATAAAAAAGTCACAAAGCCGCAGATTTTATGACTGACACGGACCCTTCACACTGTTTAAGATCTCCTCAGCCGCCAGTCTGTGCTTTTCCTCCAGCTCATGCTTCTGATCCAGGATCGTCTGGATCGTGATTCCGTCTAAGTAGTCCATGATGACGCGGTTTAGGCCTTCCCAGACCGGGAGCGTGTCGCAGGCGGAGCAGCGCTCGCAGGGGTTTGGAGTGTGCTCGAGGCAGGAGACCGGGGCGAGGCTGCCTTCAGTGGTCTGTAAGATCGCACCGACGGTACACTCCGACGGGGATTTTGCGAGTTTGTATCCGCCCTGGTAGCCGCGGGTGGTGGAGAGCATTCCGGTCTTGTTTAAGAGTGGAACGATCTGCTCTAAATATTTTTTTGAGAGACCCTGGCGGGCGGCGATGTCCTTTAAGGAGATAAAGCCATCGTCGGCATGTTCAGCCAGGTCGATGACCATGCGCAGTGCATAACGACCTTTTGTAGATATTTTCATGATTCTTTCACCAATTTCAACAGTGATCTGACAAGATGTGAGATGTTCAGATCATTGGACTTCCTAAAAAATGTTATAACTGTGCCGATAAGGAACAATTTTGTGATATTATTCTGCAGAAATGCGCTCAGAGGGCATCTGCAGATGAAACAAACAAAGATTCCGCTCATCATGCGGAATCTGGAACTGCTCTGATTATACTACAAAAAAGGTAGGTATTCAACCGACGTTTTGCTTTTTCTCATGGTTGCCAGAAAAAAATACATGTGATAAAATAGAAGCAATCGTGGATCGAATCAGAAAGGAACCATAAATATTATGAAAAAGCTGGAAGAGTATGTAATAAGCATCCCGGATTTCCCGGAGCCGGGGATTATTTTCCGTGATATCACTTCAATTTTACAGGATCCGGATGGATTAAAGCTGGCGATCGATTCTCTCCTTGAGATGGTAAAAGACGTAGATTTCGATGTGGTCGTTGGAGCGGAGTCCAGAGGATTTATTTTTGGAACACCGGTTGCTTACGCGATGGGAAAATCCTTTGTTCCGGCGAGAAAACCGGGAAAGCTTCCGAGAGAGACCGTTTCTATGGAGTACGCCTTGGAGTACGGCACAGGAACCATCGAGCTCCACAGGGATTCCATCAAGCCGGGCCAGAAGGTCGTGATCATCGATGACCTGATCGCGACAGGCGGAACCGTGGAAGCGATCGCAAAGCTTGTGGAAGAGCTTGGCGGAGAGGTCGTTAAGATCTGTTTTGTGATGGAGCTTGCGGGATTAAAGGGAAGAGATAAACTGCAGAAATATGATGTGGATTCTGCGATCATTTACGAGGGGAAATAAGCTCGTCAGACAGGTTTGAGAGAACATGGCAGCAATGCCGGGAAAGTAAAAAGGTAATGCCGCCAGGAAACGCTAAAAAAGCGGTCTGGCGGCATTTTTACGTCACTGGGCATCCGGAAGAAACTGCCTGTGGCGATGATACAAGGCGGAAAGTGAGAACCAGAAGGTACCGACGAAATGTTTCACGGCTTCTGGAATGCCTGTTACCGTAAATAGAAAAGAGGATAAAAATGAGAGAGATCGTATTTAAAATGGAACGTCCGGGCCTTGTGGAGGTCGGACAGGAGGTAGATGTCAGCGAGTCCATCACGCCGGTCAATGTGAACTACATGATCGAGCCGGCAGTGGCGATGTCGGGATTGTTCCGGTTTACGGAGAGACTGAAGAGCAAAAAGGGCATCGTGAAGGATATTATCCAGAATGACCGCGGGTATTATGTGACGGTGGAATTCGACGAGTGATCATGTAGAGGCCGGACTCTGTTTTCTGTGAAAAAACAGCAGAAACAGGAGATACATGGTGGATAAAAGAAGTATCTGCACTGCAGTCCGGAAAAAATCCGGGAGTCCTGCCGGAAGCGGAAGCGTTTCCGGAAAGAGCCGGAAGAGCCACAGGGCGCAAAGCAGGCAGAAAACAGGCTTTCCGATCAATATCCATGCGTTCCAGTCACATGGGACGATCCTTCGGAGCGCCAGAATATGGAGCAGGGCTAAAAGCATCTCACTCGCAAGCATCCCCCAGAGGCATGCGCGGATCCCAAACTCCGGGATCCCGAACCACACGAAGGCGATGCGGATGAGAAGTGAGACCAGGTGATGGAAAAACGTGAGTTTCGTTTTTCCGAGCCCATTTAAAATGCTGCCGGATGAGGTGGCGAGATAGAGAAACGGGCAGAGCCAGGCGAGGATCTGAATGAAGGATCCGGCGTCCTGGCTTTTAAATATCTGTAAGCCCAGCGCATCTCCGAAGACTGTGAAGACCCCGATGCAAAAAATTCCGAGATAAAGGCTGTATCGGAAGGACATGGAGATCCCGGCGGCAATTCCGGAGTCGTTTCCGGCGGACTGGTGCCTCGCAGTGGCGGGCAGCAGGACCACAGCCAGGGAGTTTACCAGGGCCGATGGAAAGAGGACAAAAGGCATCGCCATGCCTGTGAGAGTTCCATATGTACTGACGGCCTGGGAACGGGTGAGTCCGTAGACGGTCAGGCGCTCCGGGATCATGATCGTCTCCGCGCTTTGCAAAAGGTTCAGGATGAGACGGTTTGCCATGAGTGGGGCAGCGAGGGCCAGGAGGGCGGACATGGGAGAGAACAGATTGCCAGAGAGATCCGGAATTCGTTCGGAATTCCTGAAAAGCGGATTTTTTATGGAACTTTGGCCAATCCTGCAGGATCTGCCTGTATTTTCGTGAAACTCATGAAATAAAAGAAAAAATATCAGCACAAACAACGCCGATCCGGCTTCCCCGGCAACCAGCCCGAATACGGCAAGTGACACTGTGACCGGAATCCGTTTTTCGATGCAGACAGACACCAGCAGAAATACCGTAAAGATCCGGATCGTCTGCTCAAAAAGCTGGGCGGCCGCAGGGACGGAGACTTTTTCTTTTCCGTAATAGTACCCGCATATGCAGGCATGGACAGAGGTACACGGAATCGCGAAGGCCATGACGGAGAGCAGCGGGGCACACCGCGGTTCCATGAGGACATGTTCCGCAAGAGGGCCCGAGAAGTGCCGGATCACAAAGGCGGCGGCCAGAGACATGGCGAAGGATAAAGAAAAGCCAGAGAGCAGCGTCCGCTTTGCATGGTCCGGGTCCGCTGCGGTAAAGCGGGAGATGGCGGTCTGGATCGACCCGGCGCAGAGGGAGAAAAAGATTCCGTAGACTGGGAAGATCATCTGGTAGATTCCGAGTCCCTCCGCACCGATCGTCCGGGAGAGAAAGATCCGGTAGAAAAAGCCGAGGACCCGGGAAAGAAGTCCGGCGGCGGTGAGGAGAAGGGTTCCGGTGATCAGTGGGTGAGTTTTATGGGATAAAGGCATGGGCAGCTCCGTTGAGGCAGAAGGATTCTGTTATATATATGTGGAAATAAGAGATGGATATGACGGCTGAAACCGCTGAAAATACGGGGATTTCCTAAATACTTAGCGAGTTACTGTGTATTTCTGAAAAAACATAAGATTACCGGTTGAAATTCCCAACCGGTTTCGTATATAATGTAGGATATCTGTGGCCTGTCCGCGCCTTTTTGGGAGCTGACTTTCGGGTCATGGCATAAAATAAATGGTAACAGTTCAGCCTTGCGGCGGTATAACAGCAAGACTGGATGATCAAGCTTTACAGAAAGGCGGAACAATGAAGAAAGTAATCTATCTCGACAATGCGGCTACGACAAAGGTACGTCCGGAAGTCGTGGAAGCCATGCTGCCGTTTTATACAGAATATTACGGAAACCCTTCCGCGGTATATGAGTTTTCCACCCCGTGCAAGGAAGCCCTCGCAAAAGCAAGAGAGACTGTAGCAAACGCTCTCGGCGCAAAGGACAATGAGATCTACTTTACAAACGGCGGTTCCGAGTCCGACAACTGGGCTTTGATCGCAACTGCGGAGGCATATGCATCCAAGGGAAAACACATCATCACAACAAAGATCGAACACCACGCGATCCTTCACACCTGTGAATATCTTGAAAAGCGCGGCTACGAGATCACATACCTCCCGGTGGATGAGTACGGCACCGTCTCCATCGACGAGTTAAAGAAGGCGATCCGCCCGGATACGATCCTGATCTCTGTAATGTTCGCAAACAACGAGATCGGAACGATCCAGCCGATTAAAGAGATCGGTGAGATCGCCCATGAAAACGGAATTATCTTCCACACCGACGCAGTTCAGGCATTCTGCCACGAGCCGATCAATGTGGATGAGTACCATATCGACATGTTAAGCGCCAGCGGACACAAGTTCCACGGACCGAAGGGAGTCGGCTTCCTCTACATCAGAAAAGGCTTAAAGCTCCGCTCCTTCATCCATGGCGGTGCCCAGGAGAGAAAACGCCGTGCCGGAACTGAGAATGTGCCGGGAATCGTCGGTCTCGGAAAAGCTGTCGAGATCGGAATGGCAGAACTTGAGAATAATAAGAAGAAAGAGACAGAACTCCGCGATTACCTGATTGGACGTGTTATGGACGAGATTCCGTACACACGCTTAAACGGTCACCGCACAAACCGTCTCTCCAACAACGCGAACTTCGCGTTCCAGTTCATCGAGGGTGAGTCCTTACTCATCATGCTGGACATGGACGGAATCTGCGGATCCAGCGGATCTGCATGCACATCCGGTTCCCTGGATCCGTCCCATGTGCTCTTAGCTATCGGACTTCCGCACGAGATCGCGCACGGATCCTTACGCCTTACCTTAAGCGAGGAGACAACGAAGGAAGAGATCGACCATACTGTAGACTGCCTTAAGAAGATCGTGGAGAAGCTTCGCGCAATGTCCCCACTCTATGAGGATTTCATTAAGAAGAACAGAAAGTAAGAGGAAAAAATAATGTATTCAGAGAAAGTAATGGACCATTTCCAGCACCCGAGAAACATGGGAGAAATTGAGGACGCCAGCGGCGTAGGTACTGTCGGAAACGCAAAATGCGGCGATATCATGAGAATCTATCTCGATATCGATGACGAGAGTCACATCATCCGTGACTGCAAGTTCAAGACCTTCGGCTGCGGCGCTGCAGTTGCTACAAGCAGCATGGCGACAGAGATGGTAATGGGAAAGACGATCGAGGAAGCGATGGAAGTAACCAATAAGGCAGTTATGGAAGCACTTGACGGACTTCCGCCGGTAAAGGTTCACTGCTCCCTGCTTGCAGAGGAAGCGATCCATGCAGCACTCTGGGATTATGCAGAAAAGCACCATATCGAGATCAAAGGCTTACAGAAGCCAGTGTCCGATATCAGTGAGCATGAAGAGGACGAGGAATATTAATGAAGAAAAAAGTCGTGGTAGGAATGTCCGGAGGCGTGGATTCATCGGTTGCCGCCTGCCTTTTGAAGGAACAGGGATACGACGTGATCGGGGTCACCATGCAGATCTGGCAGGAAGAGGATTCCTGTACGGTTGAGGAAAACGGCGGATGCTGCGGACTCAGTGCGGTGGAGGATGCGAGACGTGTCGCGTGGACACTTGGAATTCCCTACTATGTTATGAACTTCCGGAAAGAATTCCAGAAGAATGTCATTGATTATTTTGTTGCGGAGTATCTGCACGGACGGACACCGAATCCGTGCATTGCCTGCAACCGCTATGTAAAATGGGAGGCGCTTTTGGAGCGCAGCCTGGAGATCGGTGCCGATTATATTGCGACCGGTCACTATGCCCGGATCAGCCAGCTGCCGAACGGACGTTACACGATCCGCAATTCCGTGACGGCGGCGAAGGACCAGACCTACGCGCTCTACAACCTGACCCAGTTCCAGCTCTCCAAGACGTTGATGCCCATCGGTGATTACGCGAAGGATGAGGTGCGAAAGATCGCCGAGGACCGTGGTCTCACTGTGGCAAAGAAGAAGGACAGCATGGAGATCTGCTTTGTGCCGGATAACGATTATGCCGGATTTATCGAGCGCGAGGCGTCCGATGTTCCGGGATGCGGAAACTTTGTGGACAAAAACGGCGTGATCCTCGGAAAACATAAGGGAATCACCCACTACACCGTCGGACAGAGAAAGGGCTTGAATCTTGCGATGGGACATCCGGTGTTTGTCACAGGGATCCGTCCGGAGACCAACGAGGTCGTCATCGGTGAGGGGAATGATGTGTTTTCCGATCATCTGATCTGCAGGGATGTGAACTGGATGGCGATCGACGGACTTCACGGCGAGGAGAGAGAAGTTCTCGCGAAAATCCGCTACAGCCACAAGGGATCCTCTTGTACCATCAGGGAACTTCCGGATGGAACAGTGGAGTGTCAGTTTAAAGAACCGCAGCGTGCCATCACGCCGGGACAGGCAGTTGTATTCTATGAAAATGGATGTGTAGTCGGAGGGGGAACGATCCTATGAGCAGGATGAAAAAGGAAAACGGACTCCTCCGATTCCTTATTTCTGCGGTCTTTTTCGCGCTGGTGCTTACCGGATGCAATGGGACGAGGAAATATGAGGCGGTGGATCTGAGCAGTGAGACGGCGTCTGAAATGTCCGAGAATGGTGCAGACCCGGCGGCAGAAAGCACGGATACAGAACCTTCCGGATCCGGAGATGCGGACGTGCAGGCGCTCGGAGAAACTGCCGGGGAACCGTTAAGCGCAGATACAGAGAGTGGTGATGCGGCTTCTGAGAGTTCAGAAATGGCGGAAGAGGCTTCAGAATCAGAAGAACTGTCCTCTGGGATGTCCGAGGCGGAGAGCGTCGAGGCCGCGAGAGAGGCGGCTGCGGCGGCTTACACGGCGGCTGCAAGCGATGATGCTGAGATTGCGCCGGAGATTCCGTTTAACGGTCACACCGTTGCCATCGACGCGGGACATCAGGCGAAGGCGAACACCTCAAAAGAGCCTATCGGCCCATCCTCCACGACCATGAAGGCAAAGATGCCGGAAGGCGCGGTGGGAACATCCAGCGGAGTCCCGGAGTACGAGGTGACGCTGACAGTGGCGAAAAAGCTGGAAAAAGAGCTTATAAACCGCGGCTATCATGTCGTCATGATCCGCACGAGCCATGATGTGAATATGAGCAGCGCGGAGCGGTCTGTGGCGGCAAACAAGAGCGGAGCGGATATCCTGATCCGTCTTCATGCCGGTACTATGGATAACTCCAGCGTCTACGGCGCCCTGTCCACCTGCATGACGTCCCAGAATCCTTATAACGCCAGTCTTCACGACAAGAGCTATAATCTTTCCAAGAAGATCGTTGACACCGTCTGCGGCACCACAGGCACGAAAAACCGCGGCGTCCAGGAGACGGACAGCTCCTCCGATATCAACTGGTGCGAGATTCCGGTCTGTGTGTTTGAAATGGGATTTTTAAGCAATCCGGATGAGGATACCTGGCTGCAGGATGACGGTTACCAGGGGAAAATCGCGAGCGGGATCGCCGGAGCAGTGGATGCTTATTTTGCGGAGGGGAATTAGTGGATTGATGCCTGCTGGCTTCTTGTTTTCATGTGCATGAAAACAAGAAGCATTTGGCGTTCGCCTAATATCAGTTCTCATTTAAAAATGTTTATGCAGGCAAGCTTGCAAAGCATTTTGAGATGAAAACCGACGCACGAGCAAGCTGGTGAAAATTATTTTGTAATTTCTCTATACAAATCTGAAAAAATATGTATAATAATATGTAGTCTGCCTTTTTTAAAGAGACAGACATCCTGGAGACGTAGCGAAGCGGCCGTAACGCGGCGCACTCGAAATGCGTTTATCGGTTCATCCCGGTACGAGGGTTCGAATCCCTCCGTCTCCGCTCCGGAACCCTTGGTTTTCAAGGGTTCTTTTGTTTTTGCGGCACAGGGAAGGCTGTCAGGAAACTGGCGACTTTTATCCTGGACGAAATTTTGCCACAAAGTCTTAGAGGTGTGACAACGAAAATGTAAGAAGTTCTTAATAAAAAAAGAGGGAAATTGTAGTATACTTGTGAAGACTTAAAGAAAACTGTTTGTAACCGTTCAGCATCCTCATAGTCACAACGGTTTCTTGTGCAGCTTTGAAGATGGAAAATATTTAAGGAATAAAACACGGACAGAGAAGAAAGGCGGAATCAGAATGTTTCAGAAAAAATTTCGATATATGGCAGCAGTCCTTGCGGCAATAATGATCACACAGGGCAGTTTTACCGCGTTTGCGGATGAGATCGGACCAGGTTATGATGAGCAGAATAAGGCATCCACGGATACCAGTGTAACGGATCCTGCAAATGCATGGAAAAAGGTAAATGGTGTTTATGTGGATAATAATGGAAAAACAATAGAGGGAGCGCTTCTCCGCGGCATCAGTGTTGCAAAATGGCAGGGAGATATCGACTGGGCGAAGGTTGCGGCAGATGATATATCATTCGCCTTTATTAAGATGATGTCTTACGGATATGAGGGTGGTTACACCATGGATCCGAATTATGAGAAAAATATGAAGGGAGCTTCGGACAATGGAGTTCAGACAGCTCCGTATGTCTATCTTCAGACAAAAACTGTGGAGGAAGCGAAGGCGGCTGCGAAATATGCAGTAGAAAAAGTATCCGGATACAATGTAAAGTACCCGATCGCTGTGGATGTAGAGTCAAAATATATCCTGGAGCTTTCGGTTCAGGAGCTCACAGATGTGGTAAACGCATTCTGTGATACGATCGCTGCGGCAGGCTACACACCGATCGTATACAGCGACTACAGCAAATTTACGACCGAGATGGACACAAAGCAGATCCACTATGATATCTGGCTTGCGAGATACGGCGCGGACGGTACATATGAGGGTCGCACAATCTGGCAGTGTACGGATAAGGGGCGTGTAAACGGAATCAACGGAAATGTATGCCTGGAATTCGCTTACAAGGATTATGCTCCGGTCACTAAGGGAACCGCGGTGGATGCCGGTGAGTGGAAGAATGAGAGAGGCAAATGGTACTTCTACCGTGATGGCGGAAGAATGAGCGGCTGGATCAATCCGGATGGATACTGGTATTATCTGGATCCGTCTGAGTTAGGTGCTATGGTGACAGGCACGACGATGACGATCGATGGCGTCGGCTATACGTTTGATGCGAATGGTGTGATGCAGTAAAACCGGAGCTTCCGGGGAACGGGCGGCAGATCAGCACATTTTGGATGCTTTGTGGCCGGGAAAATGGTATGCTTTCTGCGGAAATGCGCAGTGAGCGGATAAAGGTTTCAGGATAGAATAAAGGATAAAAAAGAAGAACGGGGACGCGGTCTCTTGATGAGATCTGCGTTCCTGTTCTTCTTTTTGTAGATATACATTTAAAGTAACTGTTCAGTAGGTCTGCGCACTTGCTGCGCTGACCGTAAGAAAACATAGGCTGGAAGGCAAAAATCCCATCAGCGAAGCTGATCTGGAATGGATTTTTGCACGTAACTATGAAGGTACTGAATAGTTACCATTTAAAAATAATTCCTGTTAATGGATTCTACAGGTGACTTTAGCGTGTGGGAAAACTGGTACTTACGATGATTGGTGGAAAACGCTGTTTTTATTCCTCCCATGGAAGATCCACGATCGTCGGCTCGTGATGAACAGCCGGAAGAAATTTCTCCATGATATCGGACGTTTTGAGCTTCATGCTTGTGGTGTTGATACACGGATGGCAGCCGAAATACTCGTCCTTTAAGACGTCAGAATCGATCAGAAGCTTTACATGGTTCTCAGGGTCATTCATGAGTCCCATGATGCTGACAGATCCGGGAGTCAGACCAAGAAATTCCTTCATATGGTCATCATCCGCAAAAGAAAGTCTCGCGGAACCGATCTGTTTGGAGAGAACCTTCGTTTTGAATTTCTTATGTCCAGGCATCAGGAGAAGGTAGAATTTCGTCTTCTGGGCGTTGCAGAGGAAGAGGTTCTTGCAGATATGGATCCCAAGGACTTCGTCGGCACCGTTGCATGCGTCGATGGTGAATGCGGCCTCATGGTCAAAGCGCATGTAGGGAATATTTAAGGAGTCCAGGAGATCGTAGGTGCGGATTTCGGTCTCGATTCGTCCAGTGACGTCCTTCGGGCGTCCGGATTCGGCAACAGGGGTATTGGATTCATTATTCATGATTTGTTTTTCGGCAGTGTCTGGAGTGTCCAGATGCTGCGTCCTTTCTTGAAAATGTGAGGAACAGTTACAACTGGTTTTACTGATGCTTTGCATTCTAAGCCGGCAAAATCTGCATGTATCATGCGGTATTTTCAGCTCAGAAAATGCCCAACTGTGTATAACGGCCGGAATTGTCCCAGATAAAAAGTTTCAGTGGAATATTCCGGGAAAAAACGCTATACTTTATGTGTTATTATAATCATCCGCATTCCGGGAATCAAGCGGAATGTTTCAGATAAGAATGGAGAAATATTTATTATGGAATACAGGGAAAAGAAGTTTAAAGGTGCCGGGGAGAATGGAAAGAAGAGCTGGAAGAAAGAGAACGCTGGCAGAAACGGGAATAATGGAAGAAATGTGAACGGGAAGACCGAAAGAAATAGCGGAAGAAAAGAAACGCAGAATTTCGTCAGCGGTACAGAGAAAAGAAACGGAAGAAACTACGGAAATCAGGATAAAAGTGTAGAAAAAAAGCTGGGATATATTGATGAAAAATTAGAAAAAAAGTATGGCGGAGCATGGAATCCTACAGGGGAGAAAAACGTGAACGCTGGTGACAAAAAGAAGGCGGCATCCGCAGCCAAACGCCAGGATGACCGCAAAACAGCACATGTTCGAGGAAAAAATGCATCTGTCCAGGCAGAAGCAAAAACAGAGCGGAAAAAATCCCTCTGTCCACATTTCAAGACCTGTGGCGGCTGTCAGTATCTGGATATGCCATATGAGAAGCAGTTAGAGCACAAAAAGAAAGAGGTTTCTGATCTTCTCCGCCCGTTCTGCAGGGTTGAGGAGATCATCGGCATGGACGACCCGTTCCATTACCGGAACAAGGTCCATGCAGTCATGGCCCGCGACAGGAAAGGCCGTATCATCTCCGGCGTATACAAAGAGGGAACCCACACGGTTCTCCCGGTGGAGACATGCCTGATCGAGAACAAAAAGGCGGATGAGATCATCGGAACGATCCGTGAACTTCTTCCATCCTTCAAAATGAAGGTATTCGATGAGGATACCGGATACGGCTTCCTGCGCCATGTCCTGGTGCGCACCGCCCATGCCACAGGGGAGATCATGGTAGTCCTGATCACCGCGTCCCCGGTGTTCCCGTCGAAGAACAACTTCGTGAAGGCGCTCCGAAAGGTTCACCCGGAGATCACGACCGTGGTGCAGAACGTAAATGGCCGCGACACCAGCATGGTCCTCGGGGAAAAGGAACATGTGCTTTACGGACCTGGATTTATTGTCGATGTCCTCTGTGGCAAGAAATTCCGGATCTCCTCAAAATCCTTCTACCAGATCAACCCGGTTCAGACGGAGAAGCTCTACAACCTGGCGATCGAGGCAGCAGGACTCACCGGAAAAGAGACCGTTGTTGACGCCTACTGCGGAATCGGAACCATCGGAATCGTCGTAGCGTCTGCCGCGAAGGAAGTCATTGGCGTCGAGTTAAACAAGGATGCCGTCCGGGATGCCGTAACAAACGCGAAGGCAAACGGCGAGAAAAACATCCGCTTCTACAACAACGATGCCGGAAAATTCATGGTCCAGATGGCTTCCCAGAATGCCCACGCCGACGTAGTCTTCATGGACCCGCCGAGAAGCGGAAGCACAGAAGAATTTATGGATGCTGTAGCGATCTTGAATCCGGACCGCGTGGTCTATGTGTCCTGCAATCCAGAGACGCTGGCGAGAGATCTGGCGTATTTTAAGAAGAAAGGGTATAGGACGGAGAAGGCATGGGCTGTGGACCAGTTCCCGGCCACCAGCCATGTGGAGACTATTGTGTTGATACAAAAGAAAAACTCGTAGAAATCCTTTATTTTAGGCACTTTGCGAAACATTTTACCTTTACTTCAGAGGGCAAAAATTCACGCAATAAACACCTAAAAAACTATTTTGATGTTTCGGTGGTAATAGATATCGGGTGTGGGAACACAAACGAAAAATAAAGGTTTTTTGAAATATATTTATCTATGTAGTGTCCACCTTACCACAAAAATGTAGGCGACATTCATTTGTATAAGGGCAGATAAGCGTATCATTAGAAATAGTGGTACGCTTATTTTTTACCCCTATTACACATTTGAGTACCCTACCCATTCTTCTATATAATGAAGTCAAGAACGGAGGTGCTGACAATGAGAGAAACAAAATACCACGCATATCTGGATAGTGAGGAAAGAACAATCCTTTTACATAGCCTTGTGGAATTGAAAAATCAACTTATTCAGCAAGGCAGATATACAGACTGTGTTGACGAGCTGATTGTCAAAGTCATAAACGCCCCTGTGAAGAAACTAAAAGTATTGGTGTAGGAGGTTGTGATGTATGACAAAGATTTTGCCGAGCTTGTGAAAATTGCAGCGGAGAAATTAAAAGAGGATACCGTCTATAAAATGCTCACACGCAGCGAGGATTATCAAAAAGAAAGTGACGAAAGGGATAAGGCGGAACGAAACTATGAACAACTTGATTTGACAATGGAACAGAGAAAGGTCTGTGATGTTTTTTTAGATTACCGAGATAGGCAGAGCTTGGAATACTCTGATTATTCCTATTTGGCAGGCTTATATGATGCGTTCCGTATTATGGCGGTCATTTTCCCCGATAGGTGGGATATGGAGCAGATACAGAAAGCCTTATCCTTAATTGAAAACTGAATATAGAAATGGATACATAGCCGATTGGTGTAACAGCCAGTCGGCTTTTTTGCGTTCACCGCAACATTCAGAGCGAAGTACATAGCCGCCTTTGACAAAGCGGCTAAATAAAAGCGAAAGGAGGACGCTATATGTCAAATTGCAAAGTGATCGCTCTGACCAATCAGAAAGGCGGTGTGGGTAAGACCACCACAGCCGTCAATCTGGGTGTGTGTTTATTGAAGCAGGGGAAGAAAGTCCTGCTTGTGGATGCAGACGCACAGGCGAATCTTACAATGTCGCTTGGCTATCCACGACCAGATGATTTGCCCATATCCCTTGCGACGATTATGCAGGACATCATCGACGATAAACTTTTTGATGTTCAGAAAGGTATCCTGCATCACAGCGAGGGTGTTGATCTGTTACCCTCAAATATTGAGTTATCAGGTCTGGAAGTAAGGCTTATCAATGCAATCAGCCGTGAGCGTGTTCTGACGACCTGTATTAACGAGGTCAAAAAGAATTACGACTATGTGCTTATTGATTGTATGCCGAGCTTGGGTATGCTGACAATCAACGCATTGGCGGCGGCTGACAGCGTAGTTATTCCGACACAGCCGCATTATCTTTCTGCAAAAGGTCTGGAGTTATTGCTTCGCTCTGTGTCAAAAGTCAGGCGGCAGATCAATCCCCATCTTCGGATTGACGGTATCTTAATGACGATGGTAATGCCACGCACGAACATTTCTAAGGAAGTGACCGCATTGGTAAGGAGTGCATACGGTCAGAATATCAAAGTTTTTGATGCTCAGATACCACATTCTATCCGTGCAGTAGAAGCTACCGCAGAGGGAGAAAGCATTTTCGCCTACGACAAAGGCGGTAAGGTTGCCGCAGCTTATGAGCAGTTTGGAAAGGAGGTGGCAGATATTGGCGAGAAGCAGAAAAAGCAGCATCGAGCTGACCGCATACGATGACCTTTTTCAGACAGACGAAAGCCGTGCAGAAGCGGCATTAAGTAAGATAAGGGATATTCCCATTTCTGAAATTGATGAGTTTCCAGACCATCCCTTTAAGGTTTTAATGGATGAGGATATGGAACAGCTTGTTGACAGCATTAAAAGAAACGGTGTAATGACACCTGCGACTGTCCGTTTGAAGGAGGACGGCAGATATGAGCTGATTAGCGGTCACAGGAGAAAAAAGGCTTGTGAGCTTGCGGGGCTTGATACGCTGAAATGTGAGGTCAAGGAGTTTTCCCGTGATGAAGCCATTATTGTAATGGTGGAGAGCAACCTGCAAAGAACGACCATTTTACCGAGTGAAAAGGCGTTTGCCTATAAGATGCGGTTGGAAGCGATGAACAGACAAGGACAGCGGAGTGATTTAACTTCGTCCCCATTGGGGACAAAGTTGAGGTCTGATGCCGAGCTTGCCGAAAAAGTTGGTGAAAGTCGTAATCAGATACAACGCTATATCCGCTTAACCGAGCTTGTACCCGAAATTCTGCAAATGGTGGATGAGCGTCAGATTGCGTTCCGTCCTGCGGTGGAAATTTCTTATCTTTCCGAGGAACAGCAGTACACCCTGCTTGAAGCGATGGAATATAATGACGCCACGCCCTCACTTGCACAGGCTATCAAAATGAAAAAGTATAGGCAGGAGGGAAAGCTGACAGACGGGGTGATTAGTTCCATTATGGAAGAAGAAAAACCGAACCAGAGAGAAAAGCCTGCTTTCCGTGATGAAAGGATAACCAAGCTCATTCCCAAATCTGTACCCAAAGGGAAAGAATCCGATTTTGTGGTCAAGGCGTTGGAGTTTTATAACCGCCATCTGCAAAGAAGCAAGGCACAGGAACGATAGCCACACATCAAGGGACAGGTCTGTCTGCTTGGGTGGATAGCCTTTTTTTCGCTTTCCCCCTCTCCACACCTCTCCCCCTTAATACTGCCAGTTACTATCCGAGAAAAGAAAAATAATAAGCTGCCAGAGGGCGGCTTTTTTCGGTTAGTAGGCAACATCTATTTTCAATATCAACAGGAGGTAAATGATGAAATTCAAAAAAATATTCCAAAAGGCTGCGGCTGTTGTGATGGCTGCGGTTACGGTATTCTCCGTACTGCCTGCCACCACAGCCTTTGCAGCCGTAGGAGATGTTGGTACGATTTCCTTTTCACACACTTATGACGGGAACGGAAATGCAATGAGGTACAACTCAAGTGCCAACATCAACGGTTATATCGCAGGCGGTACGGGTAACTATAAATACCGTATGTTTGTGGATGGCGATACAGCATTTTGTTTACAGCCGGGTGTACCGCTAAAAACGGGCAACACCTTGAAAGAAGCATCTTCCGAAGCGTGGAACGCCCTTTCGGGAAGCCAGAAAAAAGCAGTTGGACTTGCCCTGCTCTATGGGTATCAGGGAAACCGAGGGAATCTGTCTGGATCAGACGATGAGAAATGGCTTGCGACCCAGACTCTTGTATGGGAGTTTGTTACGGGATGCCGTGAAGCCACAGGTTCCTACCGCCAGACGAGCAGCACCGTGTACAGCCTGCATTTCGGCTCAAATTATCCTAACAGCGGAGCAAAGAAAGTCTATGATCAGATTGTTTCGCTGATGAGTAAACACAATACTATTCCGAGCTTTATGTCAGGCGGGAAAGACGATATTACAAAGGAACTTGTCTATAAAGACGGGAAATATAGTCTAACGCTGACCGATAAAAACGGTGTGCTGTCCGAGTATTCCTTTGCAAGTTCCAGCGATG
Source organism: Desulfotomaculum sp. OF05-3 (assembly GCF_003435535.1). Taxonomy (NCBI): domain Bacteria; kingdom Bacillati; phylum Bacillota; class Clostridia; order Eubacteriales; family Desulfotomaculaceae; genus Desulfotomaculum; species Desulfotomaculum sp. OF05-3. The sequence continues at coordinate 47,694 of NZ_QWGO01000020.1, forward strand.
CGGTCAGCGTAGCGAAATCTGGCAACAAGCTCACGATAACATCTGGAAAAGCCTTTGACGGTTCTGTAAGGATTACAGCTACCCGAAGCGGAGTGCCTGTGGTTAGTCAGAGTGCCAAACTGATTGCTTATGGTGATCCGAACTTGCAGGATGTTATTACAGGTGTAGAAAATGCTTCTCCTGTATCTGCCTATCTCAATGTGGAAACACCGACAGGCACGATTGCTCTGAAAAAGACTTCTGAGGACGGCGTTGTAGCAGGCATTTCGTTTACCATCAAGGGCGAGGGTATCAATAAGACGGTAACGACCGATGAAAACGGAAATATCACAGTAGAAGGTCTGTTCCCTGCCACTTATACCATTACAGAACAGACCATTGACCGTTATGAACCACAGCAGACCCAGACGGTAACACTCATCGGCGGCAAGACAACCACAGTCAACTTCAACAACACCTTAAAGCGTGGCAGCCTTGAGGTAGTCAAGACTTCCGAGGACAATCTGGTGGAGGGCGTGAAATTCCATTTGTACGGCACATCCCTTAGCGGACTTGCAGTCGATGAGTATGCTGTCACCGATAAAAAAGGTGTAGCCAAGTTTGAGGATGTCCTGATCAGCGGCGACACCCCGTATGTACTTGAGGAAGTGGATACAGCAATCCGCTATGTTGTTCCTGCATCCCAGACCGCACCGATTGAATGGAATAAGGTTACAAACCGCAGTTTCCAGAACATTTTAAAGAAATTCAATGTGACGGTAACTAAGACCGATGCAGAAACAGGAACACCACAGGGGGACGCTTCTTTAGCGGGTGCGGTTTATGGTATTTACAAGGGCGAAGAACTGATTGACACCTATACGACCGATGAAAACGGTCAGTTTACAACCAAGTATTATGTATGCGGTGATGACTGGACAATCCGAGAAATCAGTCCGTCCGAGGGGTATCTTCTTGACCCGACCATTCATAAAGTCGGTGCAGAGCCAGAACTTTATGAGGTGGAATATAATTCTGCAAAAAATGATGTGAATGAGCAGGTTATCAAGGGAAATATCGCTATTATCAAGCATACCGATGACGGCGAAACAGGCATCGAAACGCCAGAAGAAGGTGCTGTCTTTGAGGTATTCCTTAAATCGGCAGGCAGCTTTGATCAGGCAAAAGAAAGCGAGCGTGACAAGCTCATCTGTGATGAGAACGGTTTTGCCCAGACAAAAGATATGCCTTATGGCATTTATACGGTAAAACAGACTTCTGGATGGGAAGGGCGTGAGCTGATGAAGCCGTTTGATGTGTTTATCAGTTCCGACGGTCAGACCTACCGCTATCTGATCAACAATGCCAACTTTGAAAGCTATATCAAGGTTGTGAAGAAAGATGCGGAAACAGGGAAAACCATCCCGTATGCAGGGGCAGGCTTCCAGATTTACGACCCGAACGGCAACCTTGTGACAATGACTTTCACTTATCCAGAAGTGACAACCATTGATACTTTCTATACGACCGCAGATGGCGAGTTGGTCACACCAGAAGCTTTGGAATACGGAAAAGGCTATTCCCTTGTGGAAGTACAAGCACCATACGGCTATGTGCTTGACTCCGAGCCTGTGTATTTTGATGTGGTGCAGGAAAATTCGGAGGAAGAAAGCGGAATTACCGTGATTGAGGTAGTACGATCCAATCTGGCACAAAAAGGTACGATTACCGTAGAAAAATCTGGAGAGATTTTCTCAAGCGTATCGGAAAACAACGGAATGTATCAGCCAAACTTTGCCGTAGGAAATCTGGAGGGTGCGGTTTATGAGATTACCGCAGCCGAGGATATTGTAACCTTAGAGGGAACAGTCCGAGCAAAAAAAGGGGAGCTGGTAGATACCCTGACCACAGGTGCAGACGGTACGGCAAAATCAAAGGAATTATATCTTGGAAAATATGAAGTGAAGGAAGTGACAGCTCCGAATGGTATGGTGCTGAATGATGAAATTCACTCCGTTGAGCTTGTCTATGCAGGACAGGAAATTTCAGTAACAGAAACCGAAACGAGCTTTTACAACGAGCGTCAGCGTGTGGAAATCGACCTTGTAAAGAGCCTTGAAACCGATGAGCATTTTGGTGTGGGCAATAACGGGGAAATCTTTGATGTTGCCTTTGGGCTGTATGCAGAAAAAGAATTGACTGCCGCAGACGGTACGGTCATCCCTGCTGACGGACTGATTGAGATTATTACGCTTGATGAGAATGGAAACGGCAAGGTTAAGACCGACCTTCCGATGGGCAATTATTATGTGAAAGAGATTGCAGCAAACGAAGCGTATCTTACAAGTGATACGAAATACCCTGTAAACTTTGAATATGCAGGACAGGATACCGCCATCGTCCACCTTGCAGTCAATGACGGCGAACCCATTGAAAACAAGCTGATTTATGGTTCTGTAAGCGGAAAGAAAACCGATGAGGACGGCAAGGGATTAGGTGGTGCTGTCATTGGCATCTTTAAGACCGGCACAGAAGAATTTACAAAAGAACATGCGATTTTAACTACCACATCAAAGGATGACGGTAGTTTTCCTTTTGCCAAAGTGCCGTATGGTTCTTGGATTATCCGAGAGGTAGAAAGTCCGAAAGGCTTTGTACTGTCCGAGGAAGAAATTCCTGTTACGATCGGCAAGGTGGATGAAGTTGTGGAAATCGAGCTTGTGAATGAATTTATCACAGGCAATATTGAGCTTACCAAAGTCGATAAGGATTATCCTGACAATAAGCTGACAGGTGCAGTTTTTGAAGTCTTTGCCGATACCAACAAAAATGGCGAGTACGACAAGGAAGATGAGCTGCTTGGCGAAATGTCTGAGCTTGGCGGCGGCATCTACCAGATGAGCGAGCTTCGATACGGAAAATATTTTGTCCGTGAAAAGACAGCACCAGAGGGCTTTGTCCTTGATGAAAATGTCTACACCGTATCCATTGAGGAAAATGGCAAGACCTATGTGGTGGAAAATGAAGCAGGCAAAGGCTTTGTCAATGCCCCGCAGTCAGGCAGTCTTAAAATTGTCAAAACATCTTCCGATGGCAAGGTGGAAGGCTTCTCTTTCCGAGTGACAGGTGCAAATGGATATGACCAGACTTTTAAGACCGACAAAAACGGAGAAATCGTGATTGAAAACCTGCGTATCGGAGAATACACCATTTCTGAGGTCAGCGATAAGGCATCGGCAAACTATATCCTGCCTGCCGAAAAACAGATTACGGTCAAAGTGGGATCAACTACGGTTGTCCAGATGCACAATGAACTGCGTGACACCCCGAAAACAGGGGATGACTTTAATCCGTTCCTCTGGGGAGGACTGGCGGCAGTCTCCCTCATTGGTGCAGGGACGCTCTTGATTGCAGGGCTGAAAAAGAAGAAGGAGGACTAAGGAATGGAAGCAAAGACGGTGATCGCCATTGTGCTTGTGATGTTCATTGTAGGCGGAGCAATCTGGCTGAACATCCGTAACCGAAAAAAGAAGTAAAGTGTCTGGGGGCAGCCTTTTCGGGCTGTCCCCTTTCCATATACGGAGGTATATATGCAGAAATTGAGAACCATTGAGGATAAGGTGCGAGCCATTCTGAAAAAGGACGAGGAATCCAGAAATGACGATATGGTGCTGTATCTGAAAGTATGTAACAGCTATTTTAAGGACGCAGGGGCGATGCCCTTTGCGGAAGTGATGTCGCAGTACCGTTATCTGGGACTGCCGAGCTTTGAGAGTGTAGGAAGGACACGCCGAAAGCTGCAGGCAGAACATCCAGAGCTTTTAGGCAGCATCCGTATCCAGAAACTCCGTGCCAAGCAGGAACAGGATTACAGGCGTTATGCCAAAGAATGAGAGGCGCTTATGAACGAAGAAAAACGAATGAATGGCGGCTATGAAATTATTGAGAGCTGTCAAATCGGGCGTACAGAGCTTGTTATCGGGCATAACTCCAAAGCCCCGAACCCTTATGTGTGTTGGTACTGTAAGGACGGATCAGATTATTTCTGGGGGTATTATTGCAATCAGCTTTCCGAAGCAAGGGATAAGCTGAATGAGCGCTATCAGAACGAGTGCAGGATGCCCTATAACCAACCAGAAAAGAAACAGAGGAATCACAATGACCGAGAACGCTAAGAAAAAATATGATTGTGCGACCTGCCCTTATCCCCGCTATAAGGAAGGGACGGTTATTTTCTGCGATGTATGTATGCAGAAGATTTTAGACAGGAAGAAAGAAAAACAGCGACAGGAGGAACGCTGATATGGAGATACGACCATTAACCCCGACAGAACAGAAATACACTTATGCCCAAAGTATGCAGATTGAGGGGCAGACAGGTACAATCGGACATCTGCGTGGCGATTCTGCAACAACAGGCTATGGTTTTTATACCACTTGGTTTGATACCAGACCCCAATGGAAATCGGACGAATTTAAGGCAAACCTTGATACCGTCGTCAATGCTTTGCGGGAGGATAAAGGACTTTTGCACAACCGTTATGATATGGGTGCCTTTGCAAGGAAATATCCTGAAAGTGCGATGAAAGGGAATTATTGTACGGAATATGGTTTTCGTGTGGACACAGGAAAGCACGCTTTTCTATTTCGGTGCAATCCCACCAAAGGCGATTATAACTTTTACTGTTATTGCTATGTGAAAGAATGGCTGAATCAGCACATGGAAAAGGCTGAGCAGGGCATCCGTTTTATAGATACGCAGTATAAAGAACTGTTCCGTATCCCAGACGGTGGGAAGATTATGGTAACGACCGCTTGGGGCGAAAAACGGGAATACACCTGCCGTTTTATTGACGAATACCATACGGAGGTCGGTAACAACCTGTATCATATCGGTGAGTTTGCCGAGTTTTTGCACAAAAACGGTGCAGCCTGTGAGCCGATCAGTAAAGAGCCGCAGGCAACAAAAGCACCGAAACACAAAGACTATGAACGATAGGAGGAATAGGACAATGGCAGTCAACCAGAAAGCGGTAAAGGTTTTGAATAAAGTCTTTGAAGCAGGCTTTGCAGATGAAAAGGCAATCGCTTCTATGACAATGGACGATATTCTTTCCATGCAGGGCATTACGGTGGCAGATATTACCCTGATCAATGACCTGCAAAAGAGTATCAAATCGAACAAAGTCATTTCCTTTCTTGGTGGTGGTATGAATGAGTGAAAAAAGAATGATCCATTTCAAAAATGAAGAAAACGGGATTGAAGTTTCTATTCCAGACGGAGGTATGCTTCGGCTGTTTTCTGAAAACGGGGATGCACAATGTGTCCTTTGCCGCTATGTAGATGAAAACCACACAGAGATTGACGGTGTGCTGTATGACACCAAAGACTTTATCAGACGAATGAAACACAATAAAATCAGTTACGCCCCTGCCTGATCGCAGGGGCAGATAACAAGGAGGTGTAAAGAAAATGGCTGCAAAGTATCAGCTAATCACGGAGCTGTATCGGCGAACAGGCGTGTCGGTTGCGAAAAGTCCGCAGGCGTGGCAGAGTTTTCTGTCCTCTGCCTGCCGCAACTATAAGTGCCGCTTTGACGAACAGCTCTTAATCTATGCTCAACGCCCCGATGCCGTAGCTGTGGCAGAACTTGGCACTTGGAATAAGCTCTTTAAGCGTTGGGTAAACAAAGACAGCAAAGGGATTGCCGTGTTCGACCCGAAAGGTCGCAGGAACACGCTGAAATACTATTTTGATATATCCGATACCCACGAGGGTTATTATGGCAGCCGTCCTGTTCCGATCTGGCAGATGGATGAGCGATATGAGCAGGCAGTAAAGGAAAGGCTTTCTGACCGTTTCGGAGAGCTTGAAGAAACAGACTTGGCGGAAACACTTTTTAAGACTGCTGAGAACGCTGTGGAGGACAATCTTCCCGATTACCTGTCACAGCTCAAAGGCGTAACCCAAGACAGTTTTTTAGAAGAACTGGACGAATACAACATTGAAGTGCTGTATAAGCGGCTTGCGGTCAACAGCGTGGCATTTATGCTGATGAGCCGCTGCGGTCTGGATGTGAAGGAATATTTTGACCGAGAAGATTTTGCCGACATTGTGAATTTCAATACGCCCCATACGATAAATGCAATCGGGATTGCCACAAGCGATATATCGGAAATGGCACTTCGGGAAATTTCCGCAGCTATCCGAAATGTGCAAATGGAAGCAAGAGAAGAAAACCGTACCTTTGCACCAAAGTCCCAATCCCGTTATGATGTAGGCAGAAAACAGCTCGAAAGGAGTGAAAATAATGAGCGAAATCACATACACAAGGCAGGGGGATTATCTTATTCCAGACCTAACATTACCGACAGAGCCAGAGCTTCCGCTTGGCAGATACGCTATGATGCACAGGGAGTATCTGGAGCAGCACAAGAGAGTGACTTACCTCAACCTGCTGACAGCGGGGATGCTGAATCAGCATCTTTACGAGGTGGAACAGACGGCACTCAAACGGTTGGAGCTTCTGACGAAGCAGCTCTCAATGGAGCAGGGCGTGACGGAGGAACTGAAGGAAAAAGCCCCGATGCAGTGGGTAGGATTGATGAACAACATCCGCAGCCAAGCGGAGGAAGTCATCTTGACGGAACTGATTTACAGCTAAGCATTGCCAATGAGGAAGAAGTAAGTGCCAATCTTCCAACGGTTGAACAGCAGATAGAAAGGATCGCACAGGCAGAGGATGAAAAGTCCTCTGCTTTTGTCATTTCACAGGAAGATATTGACTCTGTTCTGCAAATGGGCAGTAGTTATGATAAGAGCAAATACCGTATCTATCGTCAGTTTCAGAAAAATAGTGACAGCAAAACAAACATTGAATTTCTCAAAAAGGAATATGGTACAGGCGGAGGAACACACATTTTTCCAGACGGGACACAGGGCGGAAGATGGGCAGACAGTAAAGGGATCGCCATTGAAAAACAGGGTTCTTATACTGATCCAGACCTGCGATTATCTTGGTCGAAGGTGGAAAAACGCCTGCGTGAGCTTATCAAGAATGACCGCTATTTAAACCCAAAAGAGAAAGACCATTATGCGGACTATCTGGAACAGGTATCTGCACCGCAGTATGAAATCGACACCCAGAGAAAACTTGTAAGACAACGGTTTATACAGTCCAAGCAGGAATTTTCCCCTGCTGACAAACGGGACAGCCTTGCCCTGCGTCTGTCTGATTTTATCCGTGATTTGGACGGTTATGAAAAAGAACTTTTGTCGCAGGTAAATCGTACCGACCTTGCCAATATAAATGACAGGCAGATGGAGGAACAGTTTTCCGATCCTGCGACGGTACAACAGCTTCTTGATTTTCTGGCTTTGGTACAAGGTAAAACGAGCGACACTTACAGCCGCAGTAATGCGTGGTATTTTTCCAAAGAACTGACGGAGCTGCATCCCATGCATTATCTTTGTCACGAGGGCGATGTGGTGTATCTGGGGGCAGACAAATATGAAGTGCAGTCGGTGACTGAGGACAGCGTAACCTTGCAGAATGTGCAGTTCCCGATTTTGATGCAGGCGTACAGTCATACGGATCTAAGCGAACTTCTGAAAGAAAACCCTGCCAACGACCATCTCAAAGTCGTAGTGACCGACAGGCAGAGAGCAGAAACACTTACCGAAAAAAAGCCTGACAGCTTAGAATTTTCTATCGGCTTTTCCGAGCATCCCTGCTTTTATGACAAGAAGCTGAATGACCGATTTACCAATCTTAGCTTTGCTCTTGGAAACAGGTTACTTGGTATTTTAGATGAAAAGCAGCACCGAGAACGGGAGGACGAGAGCAAAGCGGTCGGTTGGTATCACAAGACCGATTTTGATATTTCCGCAGTTATTGATGGCGAGGATATGCACTATGACGGGCGTTTTGACATTGGGGATGGAGAGGGCGATTTGATTGCCCATATCAAAAATCATTATGATTATTGCCTGTCGCCGAACTGTCCGTTTATCCCAGAGTGGAAAAAGCAGGGCGAGGATGCGTATCGGGAAAAGATGGAAAGTCTGCGGTGGGGGCGTGAGGTGTTCATTCCCTATTTGGAACAGCACGCAGAACTAACCCCAGAGGACGAACAGCTCCTTTCCGAAATCCTGTCTTTTGAGAATGAATGGTTTGTATCCTCCGAGCAGGCATTATTGGAACAGGCAAAGGAAACGATTGACGCATTCTGCCGCAGGGAATACGAACAGGAGGAGGGTGCGGATTATACCGATCTGTCCTCTGTTAAAATCGCATTTACGACGACCGAGGATGAAATGCACGAGATACAGGCAGTCGTCAACCTTACCGAGTACCGTATGGAAACCTATATAGATGATGTGCTTGTGGATTGTGTATCGTATGGCAGTCTGGCGTCTTTGGTGCAGGACGGACTTGGGTATCTTGATTTTGACAGTCTTGTATCGGTTACGGAGGAACAGCTTGAGCCTTTTTACAAAGAGGAAGCACCAACTCCCGCAGAAATACAAGACAACCAAGAGCTGATAGGAAAAGAAGTGGTGATTGATAACCGCCGTTATGTGATTGAGCGTATCAGCGAAATCAGCGGTGATGTGTCAATGCGGGATGTAACTTTCCAAAATCAAGCAGGTATTCCGATAAACCGTGTGGAGAAAATCGGTTATATTCGCAGCCTTTTGGAACAGGAAGTATTACCACCCGAAAAAGAAAATGTAGATGTTCCCGTTCCGTCTGATGACCGTCGAAACTTCCGTATTACGGATGATGCTTTAGGAGTAGGCGGTGCAAAGGAGAAATTCAGAAACAACATCGCAGCGATCCAGACACTTCACGAGCTTGAGATTGAAAACCGCCTTGCAACGCCAGAGGAACAGGAAATTCTCTCAAAGTATGTCGGATGGGGCGGTCTGTCACAGGCATTTGATGAAAATAATGCGGCGTGGGCAGATGAGTTTATAGAGCTTTATGAGAACCTCTCCCCAGAGGAATATCGTGCGGCAAAGGAATCGACACTTACAGCCTTTTATACTCCGCCCGTGGTAATCAAGGCGATGTATGAGGTGCTTGACCGTCTGGGCTATGAGAAAGGAAATATGTTAGAACCGTCCTGTGGCACAGGAAACTTCTTTGGTCTGCTCCCTGAAAAGATGGCAGGCTCAAAGCTCTATGGCGTGGAGCTTGATGATCTGACTGGCAGGATTGCAAAGCAGCTTTACCAGAAAGCCACCATCGCCGTACAGGGGTTTGAAGATACCAAACTGCCAGACGACCATTTTGATGTGGTGCTTGGTAATGTACCTTTTGGAGATTTTCGGGTCAACGACAGCCGTTACGAACAGCAGAAATTCCTTATCCATGACTATTTCTTTGCAAAAGCCCTTGATAAAGTAAAAGCAGGCGGCGTTGTAATGTTTCTTACCTCAAAAGGCACAATGGATAAGGCAAGTCCCGAAGTACGAAAATATATCGCCCAAAGAGCCGAGCTTTTAGGGGCGATACGGCTTCCAGACAACACCTTCAAAGCCAATGCGGGAACGGAAGTTACAAGTGACATTCTGATCTTAAAAAAGCGTGACCGAGTTATGGAGATAGAGCCAGAGTGGGTACACCTTGACACGGACGAGAATGGTATCACAATGAATCGCTATTTTGTAGAGCATCCAGAGATGGTGCTTGGGACAATGCAGATGGAAAGCAACCGTTTCGGTATGGATACTGCCTGTAAAGCAGACAAGGAACATTCCCTTTCCGAGCTTTTATCGGAAGCGGTGCAGCGTATCAATGGGGAAATCACAGTACAGGAAAATCAGATTGATGAAATCTCCGATGAACAGGCAGAGAGTATTCCTGCCGACCCTTTGGTACGGAACTTTTCTTATACTTTAGTGGATGGCAAGGTTTACTTCCGAGAAAATGATGTGATGACCCCTGCCAAAGTATCTATGACTGCCGAAAATCGTATCAAGGGATTGGTGGAGATCAGGGACTCTGTCCGCAGGCTCATTGACTACCAGACCAACGATTACCCTGATGAAGTGATACGCAGGGAGCAGGAACAGCTTAACCGCTTGTATGATACCTTTACGGGGAAGTACGGGCTTATCAATAACCGAGGGAATTATCTTGCCTTTGCGTCCGATGAAAGCTACTTCCTGTTATGTTCCCTTGAAGTGCTTGATGATGACGGAAAATTTAAGCGGAAAGCGGATATGTTCACGAAACGGACGATTAAACCGCACCGTACTGCAACTTCTGTGGAAACCGCAAGTGAAGCCCTTGCCCTTTCTATTGGAGAAAAAGCCTGTGTTGATTTAGGGTATATGGAACAGCTTACAGGGAAAACACAGGAGAAACTGATTGTAGATTTGCAGGGCGTTATCTTTCGTGTACCCAATGCCGAGCCTGCCCGTTATGTGACTGCGGATGAGTACCTTTCTGGGAATGTAAGGGAAAAGCTGACGGTTGCAGAAATTGCGGCAAAGCAAGACCCGTCGCTGTCAGTCAATGTGGAAGCCTTAAAACAGGTTATTCCCAAAGACCTGCCTGCCAGTGAAATCGCTGTGCGTCTTGGTACGACTTGGATACCGCAGGAGGATATTCAGCAATTTGTGATGGAACTTTTAACCCCGTCACAACACGCAAGAAACAGGATCAAAGTCCGTTATACACCATATAATGGCGATTGGTTTATCGAAAATAAAACTTCCGATTACGGGAATGTCAAGGCGGACAGCACTTACGGTACGAAAAGAGCTTCCGCCTATCGTATTATTGAGGACACGCTGAATCTGAAAGATACCCGTATTTTTGATTATGTGTATGATGAACACGGAAACAAAAAAGCGGTGTTCAATCATAAGGAAACCACAGCGGCACAGGCAAAGCAGGAAGTGATTAAACAGGCGTTTCAGGATTGGATATGGAAAGACCCTGAGCGAAGGAACCGCCTTGTCCGTTACTATAACGACACTTTCAACAGTATCCGCACCCGTGAGTATGATGGAAGCCATATCACTTTTGGCGGGATCAGTCCAGAAATTCAGTTAAGACCGCATCAAGTGAACGCTATTGCCCATATCCTTTATGGCGGGAATACACTTCTTGCCCATAAGGTAGGTGCAGGCAAGACCTTTGAAATGGTCGCTGCCGCACAGGAGAGCAAGCGTCTGGGACTGTGCAATAAGTCTATGTTTGTTGTGCCAAACCACTTAGTCGGACAATGGGCGTCGGAGTATTTAAGGCTGTATCCCTCTGCCAATATCCTTGTGACGACCAAACAGGACTTTGAAACAGTGAACCGAAAAAAGTTTTGTTCCCGTATTGCCACAGGCGACTATGATGCGGTCATCACCGGACATTCCCAGTTTGAAAAAATCCAGATGAGCATGGAACGCCAAAGGGAGCAGCTTCAGAAACAGCTTGACGATATTGAGCGTGGGATTGAAGATGTGCAGAAATCAAATGGCGAGCAGTTCACAGTCAAGCAGCTTATGAAAACAAGGAAAGCCATTGAAGCAAAGTTAAAAAAACTCAACGATACCAAACGAAAGGATAATGTGATTGACTTTGAGCAGTTAGGCGTTGACAGGCTTTTTATTGACGAGAGCCATTTTTACAAAAACCTCTACCTCTATACCAAGATGCGAAATGTGGGCGGTATTGCCCAGACCGAAGCCCAGAAGTCAAGTGACCTCTTTATGAAATGCCGCTATTTGGACGAAATCACAGGCAACCGTGGCACGATATTCGCTACGGGGACGCCGATCAGTAACTCAATGGTGGAGATGTATTCTGTACAGAGATACTTGCAGTATGATACACTTGTAAGGAACGGTTTGCAGCATTTTGACAGTTGGGCGTCCACTTTTGGTGAAACTATCACAGCATTAGAGCTTGCCCCTGAAGGGACAAACTACCGAGCAAAGACAAGGTTTGCGAAATTTTATAACCTGCCAGAGCTGATGTTAATGTTTCGGGAGGTGGCAGACATTCAGACTGCCGATATGTTAAAACTCCCTGTGCCAAAGGTCAACTATCACAATATCAAGACCAAGCCAAGCGAGATACAGACAGAAATGGTAGCTTCTCTTGCTAAGCGGGCAGAAAAGATACGGGCAAGGCTTGTTGAGCCACAGGTCGATAATATGTTGAAAGTGACCAATGACGGACGCAAACTTGCCCTTGACCAGAGAATGATTGACCCGATGCTGCCTGATGACCCAGAAAGCAAAGTCAACACCTGTATCGACAATGTGCATCGCATTTGGGGAGAACACGCTGATACAAAAGCGGCACAGCTTATATTCTGCGACCTTTCTACGCCAAAGAATGATGGCTCATTTAATGTCTATGATGATATACGGGAGAAGTTGATCCGCCGTGGCGTTCCTGCCGAGCAGATACGCTTTATCCACGAAGCGACCACCGATGTACAGAAAAAGGAGTTATTTGCGAAGGTTAGAAGCGGCGAGGTTCGTATTTTGTTAGGTTCTACCCAGAAGATGGGGGCAGGTACGAATGTGCAGGACAGGCTTGTGGCACTCCATAATTTAGATTGCCCTTGGCGACCAAGCGATGTAGGACGGATTTTGCGGACATTCAAAATAAA
>NZ_QWGO01000021.1:0-58302 GCF_003435535.1 Desulfotomaculum sp. OF05-3
AACATGAAAATCCAGTCTGCCCGGAAAGCCACCCACACATGGCTGGCGGGAAAAATCAAGTGCGGGAACTGCGGGTATGCCCTTATGAGTATCTTCAATCCCTCCGGCAAGCAATACCTTCGCTGTACGAAACGGCTGGATAACAAGAGTTGTCCGGGGTGCGGGAAAATCATTACTTCGGAACTGGAAGCGGTTGTTTATCAGCAGATGGTAAAGAAACTGGCAAGCTACAAGACGCTGACAGGCAGAAAGAAAGCGGCAAAGGCAAACCCGAAAATTGCAGCACTGCAAGTGGAGCTTGCCCATGTGGACAGCGAGATTGAAAAGCTGGTGGACAGTCTGACGGGTGCAAACAATGTCCTGCTCTCCTATGTGAATGTGAAGATAGCGGAACTGGACGGACGCAAGCAGGAACTTCTGGCGAGGATAGCGGAGCTGACGGTGGAAGCCATCAGCCCGGAACAGGTCAGCCAGATTTCCGGCTACCTCGACACTTGGGAGAATGTATCCTTTGACGACAAGCGGCGGGTGGTAGACTTGATGATTACCACCATAGCCGCTACAAGCGACAGCTTGAACATCACATGGAAAATCTGACGGGCGGCACACCTCCCGTCAGACCGTTACCCTGTGTAGTCCCTTGTAAACTGTACTTTCTCTTGTCATAAGTTTATCCACCTTCTTATTATGCGCGTAGATTATTGATATATTTTGTTAAAAATGCCTTATTATCTTTTGAAGCTTGTAATGCATCTGTGTAGTAACCACCGATAACCTTTTGCATTCCTGTTCTTACTTTATCTTGCAATATTACATCATATTGTTTAAAGTCTGCATCACTCCCTTTTCGGAAAAGTGTTTCTGATATTACTTAGCCCAAACTATCCTGTTATTTATTGCTCTGCTTCTTTGACAACTTTGATACCGTAAACCTCTGTTATCTGTGCTGGATAACTTTCTGCAATTTCTCCGTTATATGCTATTTCAATAATGTCACCAACATTTGGTTGTGGAGCAGTACCTATGTTTTTCATTGGTACTGTAATCAGATCTGCACTGTTTAATTCTTGACTACCCTCTACTGGTTCTACTAAAAAATAATTATCACGAATTTCAAGAATGGTTGCTTCAAAAATAGTGTTATTTTCTTCACCTATTCCACTTGGTCTGAGCCATTGACCTGTTTCTTCATCTTTCACTAAAACCAACTCGTAACCTCTCTCCGGTCTGTTAAAATAAATTTCTGTATCATCCGAAGTAAGCTCTAATTGGAAGCTATGCTCTGCTCCAATCGGACTGTTTATTCCACCAAATGTCGAAAAAAATGTAAGATAATGTGGTTTTACTCCACCGCCATTGTCTTTAAATCCTCTGATATATCCTGTAGATGTTGGAATTCCTACATCAAGCGTGATCTCCGTTCCATCCTCTGATACAGAGTAATCAACTAATACGACATCCATTCTTTTTTGAAAACCTGTGCCAATAAAGAATAGAGCTACTAATACAGCTAAAATTACAATTACTGCAATTATTCTTTTTTTCATAATCAAACACCTCCATTGATTTGGTGAAACTTCAAACAAATTCGTTTTCAAATTAACCTTAATGTATATTTATACATCAAGAATGCATAATTATGCATATTTTTTCATTCAGACACACAATTCCGAAAAGGGAGAAAAGAAACAACAGTGCCAATACATTCTCCAAACTATTTTTCTTTATAAAAAATGGGGATTTGTTTTTCGTGATATGTGCGGATATTTTTCTGAAAATCAGGATCCACCAAAATATCATATCCAGTCATGGCAAGTCCTTTTGCGCCTTTTAAGCAGATTTCCTGCGCCTCTAAGGTTCCTGCCGCATTTGCATACTCTATCGTATGACCCTGAATTGTTTTGTCATCTGTGATGGACAGATAATCATGAATCGCCGGAATTTTGATGGATACATTTCCGATGTCCGAAGAACCGTATTGCTTTTTCGGATCCGGCCATTCCATGTGAATTCCTATCAATTCCATATTATCCTTGAATGCCTGACACATCGGCTGATTTGGATATCGTTCCGCATAGATATCGCCCAGATTAATCAAAGCATTTGCTCCTGTCAGTTTTTCTGCATTTTCTACACAGCGTTTTAAAATTTCAATCAGTTCCTCCGTCCTCTTCATCGTATCCGCCCGGACACAGAACTCACATTCTGCCTGCGCAGGAATCACATTTGCAGCGCTGCCACCGTTTGTTATAATTCCATTGATGTTGTCCTGAGGATCGAATGTCGGACGTAGAAGATCAATCTGCTGGAACACATGAAGAACAGCACTTAACGCATTGATTCCATTCTTCGGCACGGAGGAATGCGCTCCTTTTCCCGTAAAACTAATTGTCAGCGTACATGCTGCCCTGCCGCCTCTGCCAACCAGATTCGCTCCTCCGGATGACGGATGCATCATCAAAGCGAAGTCTACATCGTCAAATGCTCCATTTCTGAGAAGTTTTACCTTTCCAGCTCCTCCTTCCTCCGCCGGAGTTCCGATCAGGCAAACATTTCCGTTTAATTCCGCCATCATGGAGGCAAGTCCTAAAATGCCCCAGTCGAACAGGTGGCAATCAGATTATGACCACAGCCATGTCCAATGCCTCTGAGTGCGTCATATTCCGCCAGAAATGCAACATTCGGTCCCTTCCCTTTTCCCGCTTTATCTGCGCGAAAGGCAGTCTGAAGACCTCCATACCCCTTTTGCACCTGAAATCCGTGATGCTCCAGAACCGAAGAAATTGCCTCCACCGCCTGAAACTCTTCAAAACCAAGTTCCGGATGATCATGGATCTTCTTTGACAATTCAAACAATTCATCCCTGCTGCGATTGATCGCATCTGCAATACGTTCTTTTTTATTATTCATGTATTTCCCTGCTTTCATTCTGGAATGCTACTGCTGCCATACACATCACTCTTGTCATTAACTGGATCCAATGCTCATCCACCATAAAATGCTCATTGTGTGCTAACGCATACTCTCCTACCGCCATCTTGATAAATTTTGCATATCGGTACAGGCTCTCCCCTGCAGTTGTCAGGGTAAGCGTATTCTTTCTGTTAAAAAACTCTACTCCAAACTGTTTTTCCAATTTTGCAATATAATTACTCAATGATTGCTGCGAAATATACAGTCGCTTTGCGGCCTTTGTAAAATTCATCTCTTCCACAGCAGCAATAACGTAATTCCAGTTTGTGTTGCCCGTGATTCCATCTCCCGCTCAAACTTATGTTTATCTGTACAGTTGTACACACCATTTTCTCTGAATTTTCCATTTATTTTGCATTAATATTCTTTTTTCTCAGAATCATATATTATGCCGCGATAATTATCTTTACAAGCTAATATACCACATTTTAGTATTTTCCGATAGTGTCCTTTACTTAAATTTATATCTGCAGGCTTGCCTTCCTCTATCCCCCAACACGGAACCTCTTTTTTCTCTTTTCCATATCTCCCATCCCCCAGCGCAGGACCGCCTCCGGACACGGGTGCCTGATTCCAGAGGCATGGCTTCCTCTTGGCTCCCGGGAGAATGCGTTGGAGAACAGGGGACACTTGTTTGAGCCGCAGGCGAGTTGTGTCCCCTGCTCTCCGCCCTTAGCATTCTTCCGGGAGCTTAGAGGAACCGTCTCTGGAATCCACCAGTATCCGGGGCCGGAGACGGTCCTGCGCGTACCCGGAGCCATTATGAAGCACCATCTTCCCACAACAAAAAAAACCGCCGCACCTCCACGATCTCCCCGAAAGGAAATCATGTTCGGTACGACGGTTTTTCGCCTGACTCCGCGTGAACACTAAGAAACAGGAACGCCTGCCCCTATATATCGCTGCGAATTGCATCTTCTTGTCCGCCTTACGGCGCCCAAAAAGCTTCGGACTTCGTCCTTATACTGCCCCGGCAATAGAATTGCTTATGAAAGCAAGCTTTCAACACAATTCTATCACCAGGTCAGTGCAATTCAAAGTTTTATTTACTTTCTCATCTCAAGAACATCCGCAAATGCCTCGATAGCAGTTGCAGCCTGTCCGAAGTCTCTCATCTGCTGGTCAACACCAAGTTTGATGTGCGGGATACCTGCGTTGTCGAGAGCTTTCTTGAGGTACGGATACTCCATCTCCTCCGGATCGCAGAACTGCTGCATGAAGAGTACAAGCCCCTGAGCGCCGCTCTTCTTAACCATGTCAGCTACGAACTCGCCACGGCGGTTCTTGGAAGACTGCGGATCATAAAGAAGGATATCGTAATCCATGTTTGCAAACTGTTTTGCAAGAGCTCTAAGAGCATCCTGCTCGTCCTCCGGAACGTCTGTACGGAAGGAACGGCTCTCATGAGCAACATCATCAGCTGCGATCGCGATGTTGTTGTTCTCGAAGATCTCAAGAAGCTTCGGGTTGTCAACGATGATACCGGATGTAACAACCTTTGTTCCCTTCCAGTCACATACCGGAAGAGCTGCAAGCTCTTTGTTTAACTCTTCGAGTTTCGCTGTATATTCCGGTTTCTCCATGAAGAAGAATGCCTTTAATACTGCGGAACGCTTTGTAGGAGTTACAACGTCGCAGTGCTCGTTAGCGAGTTTTACGAACTCACGGCGGGCTGCACGGCTCTTGTTGTAAACCTTAATTGCGTCAAGGATCGCATCGTTGGTGATCTCGTGGCCACATACTTCCTCGAGATCAGCCTTAACGTTTGCGTACTCCTCCTCACAGAACTTAAGTCCGAACTCTTCGAAACGGTTCTGCGGATGAGCAAGGAAGATAACTTTCATCTTGTCGCCCATAGCAACACGGAAGTTCTGGCTCATCGGACGTAATGTATCACAGATTGTTGGTGTGATGATTCCGTCTAACTGATCCATTGTTCCGTCAAGGAGCATCTCAAGTGCGAGCTGAGCGATTGTGCAGTAGAATGTTGCACAGTACTCTTTTGCACGGCTGATCGTCTTGTTGTTGGAGCCCCAGATTCCCATCGGAACCATGCCTGCAGCATATACAAGCTCTTCCGGAGCGTAGTACGGGAGAACGCCGATGACCTTCTTGCCCTGTGCTTTATATTCAGCAAGCTGCTGTTTCGGAGTTGCAGCTTTTACCTTAAATTCGTCTAATAATGCGTTGATACTCATGGTCTATTTAGCCTCCTTTGCCTGGATGTTTGCTTCCATAGCCTCAACAAGACCCTGTACTCTAGTCTCGTACTGAGCGGCATTGAAGTTACGCGGGTCAGCCTGGTCACCATCGAATCCTGCGCACGGAATACCAAGATCCTTTGTGAAGCGGCGCTGCATCTCTGCCATGTAACCGGACCACGGCTTACAGCTTCTGTTGTAGTGAACGAGAACGCCATCTACCTTGTTGTCACGGCAGATGCCTTCACGCCATGCAACACCCTGCTCGATACATACAGAGTTCGGTGCTTTGTAGTAAGCACGTGCCATCTCATCCAGACCATTATATACGAAACCGAATGCCGGTGCGTATACAACTGCTGTTACGTTGACGCCGTTAGCCTTTAACGGTTTGAACAGTGCCGGAAGCTTCGGCCAGCACGGAATACCCTCGAACATTACACGGTATTTCTCCGGGAACGGAGTTGTTGTCTCGCCCTTAGCGATCGTCTCGTCAAGGTCTTTTGCTAACTGCTCAAATGCCGCAGCAGCCTCAACTCTTGCACGTGCGGTTACAACGTCAGCCATATGGTTGAACAGGTCGAAACCACTGTACGGAGCCGGTTTATACTGTAAGTAATCACAGACTTTTAACCATGCCTTTGCTGTACGGTTTGCGTTCTCACATGCATGCTCGAACTTCTTCTCGTCGAACTTCTTGCCTGTGAGTTCCTCTAACTGTTTGATTGCCTTATCAAACTGTCCACGAACATAGCGAACGTTCTGATCAGCAACTTCTACAGTGTTGTTGTACGGGATATCGATCATGATAAGCGGAACATTGCACATACGGGCGATGTTCTCATACCACTTTGTCATACAGTTACAGATGTTGTTGCAGCAGAGAACGAAATCCGGCTGCGGGATCTGCATCTGACGGATCGGGGAGATCGCTGCAATACGGCGCTCTTTATCCGGTCCATCCGGAAGCTTTTCAAGCTCAAGAAGGTTTACAAGCTCAAGATACGGAGTCTGAGTCTTCGGATCTTTTTTCGGCTTGCCTGTTGCCTCATCGATCACTATGTTTCCGTCTGCGTCCTTTAACGGCTTACCTGTGCTCGGGTCGATGATGTACTCACCTGTCTCCGGGTCAAACTTACGCGCTACACGGACACCGGCTGCGTAAGCAAGGCTGATACGTGCGTATCCGCAGATATCGTTGTCGTAACCAAGATCCTCAGCTGCCTGACACATAAGCTCACCGTAACGGTTTGCTGCGATACCAGCTGCCTGGTTCTCCGGGTACATAACGTTTAAATCAAATGCTGCTGCGAGCTCGCACGGGAATTTGGAAGAAGACCAACCAACTAACTCGCCTCTCTTTTTGGCTTCGCGCGCGTCTTTATGAACGTCATCTACGACTTTACGCAGCGCAAGAACACCAGGGCTAACCTGCTTTGCCATAATAAATATCCTCCATTTCTTATCAAACATGGCTGCTTATGTTATTTACAGCCATAGATCTGCATAAACTAATAATGATTATGCGCGGCGGCTTGCTGCCTGATATGCATATAAAGCTGCACCAAGCGCACCGTTATACTGTGTCAGAGGAGATCTGTGGATCTCACAACCAAGCTCATTCTGAAGAGCCTTGACTACACCCTCGTTCTGAGCAACTCCGCCAGTCATAACGAGTGCCGGAACAACTCCGATCCTATGGGCGAGTCCAGTGACACGGTGAGCCAC
Source organism: Desulfotomaculum sp. OF05-3 (assembly GCF_003435535.1). Taxonomy (NCBI): domain Bacteria; kingdom Bacillati; phylum Bacillota; class Clostridia; order Eubacteriales; family Desulfotomaculaceae; genus Desulfotomaculum; species Desulfotomaculum sp. OF05-3. The sequence goes on from NZ_QWGO01000021.1 coordinate 6,903, forward strand.
GGAGCGGTGGATACCCGCGATAATATCGCACTTATCGGTTCCCATCGACAGCTGGCTGATAACCTCACTCTCCGCAAACACGGTACATGTGGAGCTGATCTCCACTCTCTTCTTGGACAGGGAATCAAGATGTCCCAGATCCTGGACCTTAACCTCAAGAACGCCTGCCATAACATCCAGAAATCTTCCGGTTCCGGCAGCACACTTATCGTTCATCTGGAAATTGGTCATTGCACCGTTATCAATATGAAGGACCTTAACGTCCTGACCGCCGATATCAATGACGGTATGAACGTCAGGGAACAGGAAGTAAGCTCCCCTTGCGTGGCAGGATAACTCACTCATCTGTTTGTCTGCAAAATTCATTAAGGAATTACGGCCATAACCTGTTGCCAGGGTAAAAGCCATATCCTCTTTTTTCATGCCTGCGTTTTCCAGCACTGCGTCGATCGCACGCTGGGGGCCGCTGGTACCTGCACCTACATCGATCAGGGATTTCGCTACGATCTCCTGGCCATCCTTAAGCATAATGCATTTGGAAGCCGTGGATCCAACGTCAATTCCCAGGGTGTAAATTGCACTCATAATAACCTCCGGGTATACTGAAAATGTAAAATGAAACTGGCTTTGTTATACCAGTATATCCAGGCCAGAGAAAGACTCCCCCGGCCTGGATACATATCATTTTACTCTATCCTTCAGTCAAAATCAAGCCTTGTGAGCGTCATTCCACTCGCGGATTGCACGCGGTGTTACCATCTGGTGCATCGGGCAGATAGACTTCGGATTCTGGTAAGCAGCCTCTGTAAATGCCTGAATGTACGGACGGATATCTGTCATGTCAACGATCTCATCTACCATACCAACCTTAGCGCAGTATGCCGGACGGGACTTATCATGATACAGCTGGATCATATCGTTCATCTTCTTGATGATCGGAGCAAGATCCTCTCCTGCCTTGCTTGCCTTAACAAGCTTTCTGGAGTACATAGCGTTTGCAGCGGTTTCACCCGGCATTACATAGTACTCACATGCAGCTGTACCAAGGGAGTATACGTTTGTATTGTTACCCTGCGGTCCACCAAGTACATAGTGAGCAGCAGCGCTTGCTTTACGAAGAGTAATTTCGAGAGACGGAAGCTTGGAGTTCTCGATGGAGTAGATCAGGGACTGACCTAAACCAAGTAATTCAGCCTTCTCTGCTTCGTCGCCTACATCGATACCTGTTGTATCCTGTAACCAGATCAGCGGAATACGGTCACGGGCACATAAGGTTACGAACTCGTTCATCTTGATGAGACCCTGACGGTACAGCTTTCCGCCGATACCAACGGAGTTCTGCTTATACTCCGGATAGTTCATAAGAAGGCCCTGAGTATTCGCGATCACACCAACTAAAAGTCCGTTAACCTTTGCAAGACCTGTTACCATCTCCGGACCATAGCCCTTCTTGTACTCATATAACTGAGAACCATCGAAGAGACGGCCGATTACGTCGTAGATATCATACGGACGTTTTCCGTTCATCGGGATGATGCTGTAAAGATCTTCTGCCGGAAGACTCGGTCTCTGCGGATCATCAACACGGAAGAACTCGAGGTTGTATGCCGGAAGGTAGCTGATGTACTTCTTGATGCCTTCGATTACGCCGTAGTCGTTCTCGTAAACCTCACGGAAGAATCCTGTCTCGTCATAGTGGATCGGAACGGAGCCCGGAGCCGGAACGTGCTTCTTGCTGTTCTCGATCTGGGCAGCAACGATCTGCTCAGCAGCTTCCTCGTCGATATATCCCTTCGGGTTCATACCGGAAAGAATACCAGCACCGCCGACTGCCATGTTAGCCTGGCTGTGTGCGATCAGGATTGTCGGGGAAATGCTGTGGTATCCGCCGCCGGCCGGGTTTGTACCGTAGATACCTACGATTACCGGAATGCCTAACTGGTTTAACTCTGCGTTACGGAAGAACGGAGTACCGCCGCCGCGTCTGTTCGGGTAAACCTGATCCTGATACGGGAAGTCTACGCCTGCGCAGTTTAATAAGTAGATTAACGGAAGATTTAACATCTTAGCGGCATCGGAGCAACGGATCAGGTTCTCTGCCTGGCCCGGTTCCCATGTACCAGCCATCTTCTTGTTATCAGAAGCGATAATGTAAACCCATTTGCCGTTTACACATCCGAGACCATTGATGATGTTTGTGGAACCCATCTTATTGTCGTTCGGGTTGAAAAGGCTGTTTAACGGGCAGAATGTTCCCTCATCTACAAGAGCGTTGATACGCTGCATTGCGGATAACTGACCACGCTCATTTAACTTCTCTTCTGTTGTGATGCCGGCAGCAAGGATCTCAGTAACTTTGTCGTGGATCTGCTTCTCGATCTCTTTGATCTCTGTCTCGTTTTCCGCATTCGGATTAACTAATGCCTTACCAACGGTAGGCATGTTCTGGAAATATTTCGGCATGGAAAAGTAGCCCATGTTCTTCCTCCTTATATACGCGATCGCTGCGGTCAGCGGATTTTGCCAGCCGCTGACCGCGGCATTTATGATTTTACTTTAAATCAGTTTCGATTACTTTGTTTCCTTCGGAACTTTGATGAATGCCTGACCTGGGTCGATCTCTTCACGAATTACGCGGATGATCTCCGGATCCGGACCTTCCATAAGCTGAGCTCTTGTGGTATCGATCTCGAAACCTGTGTTCTCCTGAACCATTTCCGGAGAGGAGAATGGATAGTAGTAAGCAAGGTACATTCTCTTGGTCTCTTCGTCGAACTTCATGATACCAAGATCTGTAACTACCATCTGCGGTCCACGGTTGCCCGGAAGACCTGCTCTCTCACGTCCGCCAGGGCCGTCCATCCAGCCACAGCTTGTGATGTAGTCAACATGCTCCATGAATCTTCTCTTCTGGTGCTGCATCATGATGATTGTGTTACAGAATGTAGCGATACCGTTAGCTCCGCCGGAACCTGTGAAACGTGTGGTCGGCTGAACATAGTCGCCTTTACCGAAGATACATGTGGAGTTTACGTTACCATACGGGTCGATCTGAGCGCCGCCGATGAAAGCGATCATACGGTCAGCGTCATGAAGCCACTCATTCGCCTCGAAGCCTACGAAACGAACGTTCGGCCACTGTACTGCACAGTGAGCCATGAAACGGTTATCACCTACGGAACGCGGTACCTCTACCGGTGAGCAGTCCATAAGTCCGCTCTCTACGATCGGGTGGCAGCTCGGGCAAACCACACGCTTCGCAAGGGAAGCACCGATTAACGGAAGACCAGTACCAACGATAACGATCTGGTTTTCTTTAATATTTTTTGCGATGGCATAAGCCTGCATTTCCTGCTTTGTATACTTTGTATAATCAGCCATTTTTGAATTTCCCTCCCTCAATTAGTGTCTGGTAGAATAGCCAAGATGCGGCTCATTCTTAAGGTTCATGAGGCGAGCGCCGCCAAGGACATTAAGAAGATCATCCTGATCCTTGCAGCCGTATACGTATTTCTGGAGGTAATCCTTGAAGGTCTCCGGAATCTTTGTGCCGTTAGCAGCATCCTCTGCAGCCTGTTTTGCAACTTCTGCAGCCTTTGCAAGCTTCTCGTCTTCCGGTTTCGCAGCAGCAGCCTTCTCAGCCTTTGCAGCAGCCTTTGCGAGCTGTGCCTTTGCATCTTCAGCGTCAAGGTACTTGGAAGCCTTATCGTACTCCTTAAGTCCCTTATCATCATCATCATAGTAGCCATAGCACTGTGCCGGCCATGCACCGTACGGAGTACGAACGACAGCGTCTACGCACTCGCCGAAGATTCTTGTCTTTGTCGGATCACGGCGGATATATTCATCACTTACGATCTCCTCGCAGGTAACGATCGTACGCTTTGCAGCGATTGCGATATCAACATCGTGGAACTCATCACCCTCGATGATACAGGTTCCATCCGGAGATGCCTGCTGTACATGGATGATCGCGCAGTCAAGCTTCGGAACCGGAACAGCAAGAAGCTTCTCGCCCGGCTCAAACGGGTTCTCGATATCTACGCACTTTAAGTTGTCAACGCCTTCCATTGTTTTTCTCTTCTCTTCGCTGATACCCCAGAATTTAACAAGACCGGAGCCCTGCATCATTCTTACCGGGAGGTACGGAAGACCAAGGGAAGCTGCGTGAAGCTGTAACATAAGAACGTCCTGGGAGTAGTCCTCATATGTAAGCTCACCTTTCTCGATTGCAGCACGGAAACGACGTGCAACGTTTGTATAACCAGAGTTTGCTGTGTAGCAGTTGATGTAAGCTCTTACACGACCCTCACCGATTAAGGAGTCCCAGTCTCCGCCTGCCGGACCGGACCAGCCTACAAAACCAGTTTTACCCTGACGAAGGATCTCGTAAACAGCAGCGTACGGTTTACGGTTTGTTGTAAATCCGCCGAGGCAGAGTACATCGTTATCATGTACATACTTCTCTACGGCATCGTGTAATGACATAACTTTATTAGCCACAATAAAGCCTCCTTTATTTATATTTGCAGTTAAAAGGCCTGCCTGTTCTCCTCAGACAGGCCTGAACTGCTTTTAATTCCTGTAAAAATATACCACGTTACGGAATGAATTTCAACTTCTGGTTCCGTTTCGAAGGGGTTCGATCAGGCCTTGAACATCAGCATGAAGTAACCGGCTGCTACTGCAGAACCGATAACACCTGCCACGTTCGGACCCATAGCGTGCATCAGAAGGAAGTTGGTCGGATTTTCCTTAGCACCAACAGTCTGGGATACACGAGCTGCCATCGGAACGGCAGATACACCTGCAGAACCGATCAGTGGGTTGATCTTGCCGCCTGTGATCGCACACAGGACTTTACCAAGCAGGATACCTCCGACTGTCGCAAACGCGAAAGCAAGAAGACCCATTGCAATGATAGCCAGTGTCTGGACACGGAGGAAGATCTCTCCGTTTGCTGTAGCGCCTACGGTTGTGCCGAGCATGATCGTAACGATGTTGCAGAGTGCGTTCTGTGCGGTATCGGAAAGTCTTCCGGTAACACCGGACTCACGGAACAGGTTACCGAGCATCAGCATACCAAGAAGCGGTGCTACGGACGGAAGAAGCAGGGAGCAGAACAGAACAACGAATACCGGGAATACAACCTTCTCGACTTTGCTGACTTTTCTTAACTGCTTCATAACGATCTGACGCTCTTTCTTTGTTGTAAGAAGCTTCATGATCGGCGGCTGGATCAGCGGGATCAGAGCCATGTAGGAATACGCGGCTACGGCGATCGGAGCTACAAGATCCGGAGCCAGGTTATTTGCGATATAGATCGCGGTCGGGCCATCAGCACCGCCGATGATACCGATCGCTGCACACTCACCCGGTGTGAAAAGTCCGGTTGCATTTGCGAGTGTAAATGCAACATAGATACCGAACTGAGCGGCTGCACCGAGAAGAAGGCTGACCGGGTTCGCGATCAACGGACCGAAGTCTGTCATCGCGCCGACTGCCATGAAGATCAGGCACGGGAATAAGCTGGACTTAACGCCCATGTACATAATTCTTAACACACCGGACTGATACCAGTGATCTGCCTCATTCATAAGACCTGCAAGCGGAAGGTTCGCAAGGAACATACCGAATGCGATCGGGAGCAGAAGGAGCGGCTCAAACTGCTTCTTGATTGCAAGATATAATAAAACGAAGGATACAAGGAGCATTACGCACTGCTGCCAGGTGATTGCGGCGAAACCTGACTGGGCGAGCAGCTCCGCGAAAACTGAAAGTATATTCACGTGTGGCACCTCCTGCTTAGTTTAAGGTAACCAGAACTGCACCTGTCTCAACGGAATCGCCTGTGCTTACGTTGATGGATGCAACAGTTCCTGCTGCCGGAGCTACGATCTCTGTCTCCATCTTCATTGCTTCCATAACGATTACACACTGACCATAACCAACTGCGTCACCAACTTTAACTTTGATGTCAAGGATCTTACCTGGCATCGGAGCCTCTACTGTCTGTCCGCCTGCTGCTGCCGGAGCTGCTGCCGGTGCTGGAGCCGGTGCCGGTGCTGGAGCTGGTGCCGGTGCTGCTGCCGGTGCCGGAGCTGCCTTCGGTGCCGGTGCTGCTGCGAGGATCGGAGCCGGTGCGCTAGCCTGTGCGCCTCTGTCAAGCGGTCTGTACTCGTCTACTCTCTCGATCTCAACTTCATACTTTTTTCCGTTTAATGTTGCAACGTATTTCATGTTATTTACTACATCCTTTCCTTTTTCTGCGTTTTAGGTTTTTTGTTTTTTACAGTTCTTTGATACTTGTTACACGGAACTGCTCTCCAGACAATCTTGCTTCCTCACTGACTGCCGCGAGAAGCACTGCATAGGATTCCTCATCGATAGCCGGAGCCGGTGCTGCAACTGCCGCAGCTGCCTTTGGCGCACTCTCCTTAAATAATGTACCGATGACCTTAGAGATAATGATAACCGCGATTGCGAGCACTGCAAGTGCCGAGAATACGACTAACAGTCCAACAAGTGAAATGATGATCGAATCCGCAAAGGTCATACCGCCTGTCCACATATACTTACCGCACCTCCTTCGTTTCGTTTCACTTAAGAAACTTTTGTTGGTTAGTTATTTCGTATTGTGGAATGCATTCCACATTTTCCTCAGCGCATACGGGCACATCTCAAAAATGTACCCGTCTTGCGCCTGTTTCTATGCATTTTTCACAATATCGTAATTTGAGTATATCAGCTTTCTGCAAAAATGTCAACAAAGCCGCCCGAAAAAATTTATCAAATATACTAATTTCAGGTCACATAAAGACAAGCAGTACTTATGTCTTTATATGACGAAATGTTACAGTTCAGCCATTACATCTTCTTGTTTTCATATTCATGAAAGCAAGAAGCTTGGTGGTTCCACCATATGCTGATTTGGATGAAAAAGTGCTTATGCAAGCAAGCTTGCAACACACTTCCTCATTCAAACCAGCGCATGGCTGAACTGTAACGACAAAATCTTTTTTCTGCCTTTACGGCTGTTTTCCGATATAAGCGAGGATACCTCCGTCCACATAGAGGATGTGTCCATTTACAAAGTCAGAAGCCTCGGACGCGAGGAACACCGCCGGTCCCTTGAGGTCTTCCACGGTGCCCCATCTTGCTGCCGGTGTCTTCGCAATGATAAACTGGTCGAACGGATGACGGGAGCCGTCAGCCTGACGTTCTCTTAACGGAGCTGTCTGGGATGTGGCGATGTAGCCCGGTCCGATGCCGTTGCACTGGATGTTGTACTCGCCGTACTCGGAGGCGATGTTCTTTGTGAGCATCTTCAAACCTCCCTTTGCCGCTGCGTATGCGGATACGGTCTCTCTTCCGAGTTCAGACATCATGGAGCAGATGTTGATGATCTTTCCGGCTTTCTTTTTCATCATGCCCGGAAGGACAGCCTTTGCCATGATGAACGGAGCATTCAGGTCAACATCGACAACCTTGCGGAACTCATCCGCGCTCATCTCATGCATCGGAATTCTTTTGATCATTCCCGCATTGTTTACAAGAATATCGACCGTTCCGATCTTCTCCTCGATATCCGCGATCATTTTCTTTACCGATTCCTCGTCCGTAACATCGCAGACATAACCGTGAGCATCGATCCCTTTTTCTTTGTATGCGGCAAGTCCGCGCTCTAAGGACGCCTCGCTGCTGCAGTTAAATACAACCGTTGCTCCTGCTTCCGCATAGCTCTCCGCGATGGCAAAGCCGATTCCGTGGGCACCTCCTGTTACGAGAGCAATCTTTCCTTCTAGAGAAAACATGTTCTTCTTATCCATTTTGATCCTTACCTTTCCTATTTTATATCAGTTTTTTATCGGCCTCTGCGATATCTTACTTTAAATCCATCGGAGCGATGTTGTCCATATCGTCGAACTCCTGATTCTCTCCGCCCATAGCCCAGATAAAGGTGTAGTTGGAGGTTCCTGCTCCGCAGTGGATGCTCCAGGACGGGCTGATCACAGCTTCTTCATTTTTCATGACGATGTGTCTCGTCTCAGTCGGTTCACCCATAAAGTGCATGACCACCTGATTCTCCGGGACTTCAAAGTACATGTAGATCTCCATGCGGCGCTCATGGGTGTGGCACGGCATGCTGTTCCAGACACTGCCCGGCTCCAGAGCTGTCATTCCCATGGAAAGCTGGCATGTTTTCAGCACATCCGGATGAATGAACTGGTTGATGACTCTCTTATTGGAAGTATTGGCATCACCCAGCGGGCGCTTTGCGGCATCCTTCAATGTGATCAGCTTTGTCTCATAGGATGTGTGGGCCGGTGCGCTCACCATGTAAAATTTTGCCGGAGCCTCCTCGCTGTCACTGGAAAAGATCACTTTCTTTGTGCCTTTCGTGATGTACAGGCAGTCTTTATAGCCAAGGCGGTACTCCATTCCGTCCGCTGTGATGGATCCGGCACCTCCGATATTGAAGATTCCGATCTCGCGGCGCTCAAGGAAATAGTGGGTGCCGAAGTTTTTCCAGCAGTCGATCCCCTTTTCGATGGAGACATGTTCTTTCACCGGCATGCAGCCCAGGGTCACCATGCGGTCCACGTGGGAGTAGACTGATACCACCTCATCCGGATGGTAGAGATCCTGAATCAGGAACTCATCCCGAAGTTCTTCGGTTGTGTAGCGTTTTACGTCTCTTTGATTTGCGGAATAACGAATATCCATATGTTTTTACCCCTTATTTATATTCAGGACGGTTTTTATGCCATCCCGGTTGACTTTTTTATCTCAGTCGAGAAGACTCCCACCTCTTTTAGGTGGTGAGTAATAGTAAATTTGTCTCAGCGGGAGTCAGGTCTCTGACTGAGATAAATGCTCCGCGAGGATGCACAGTGATATGTCAGCTTTACTGACCAGAATCAAGCGCCAGGTCTCACGGACGTTCGACTTGAATTTTCTGATTAGTGGCATATCTCAGAGCCCCGGCTCCAAAAAGTGCCAGCAGGAATGCGTCCAGCACTAAAAACAGGATCGCCGCCTGGAATCCAAGCTTATCCGCAAGGACTCCAATGACCTGCGGGGTAAGGATCCCGCCGAGGGAACCGATCCCTGTAAACACTGACATTCCAAGTGGGGAATTTCCCATGAGATCGCCGGTAAAGGCCGTAGTTGTCGGAAACGCCCCCGCCATTCCAAGTCCTAAAAGGATCAGGGCCGCCACTGCCATTGTGGTATGATCCGCGAAGACAAGGATCAATACCGAGACAAACTGGAGTGCGGAGATCACTGCCAGAATCTTTGCCGGCGGCACGCTCTTTGAGATGGACGCAATGACGATCCTTCCGATCATGATCATGATCCAGGTCACGGATACCATCACAGTCGCAAGACTTGTGGACATAAAGCCGGTACTTTTTAAATAAGTAACAAACCATCCGTTTACGGAGTTTTCAAGGCCCATATAGAAGAACAATGCCCCAACCGCCAGAAGGAATCCCGTGTTCTTTAAAAACCAGAATTTTTCTTTTGTCATCGACGATCCGCCGTTCTCCTCTCCCGCCTTCTTCTCCACCTCTTTTTCGATCTTTCTGTAATCCATTGTGGCGTAGGAAAGAACGATGAGAACCGTGAGGACTGCAAGGAGGCGAAGGATCGTCTTCCAGTTCATACCCGCTCCCATGAGGAGCATCGTAACGAATGGGGACAGGAAAGCCCCCACCGCATACCACATATGAAGCAGATTCAGATATTGATTGGAACTTCCCGTCACCTGACGGATCGCATGATTGTTGATGATCGTGATCATGCCCTTCGTGATTCCGATCAGGAAGATCATCACATAAAGCACCGGGACCGGAAGTCCCATTGTAAACAGGAAGAGGCACACCGGATAGGGGACCGCCAGTACGACTACCGCCGTCTTCTGGGACATCATCCCGCAGAATACCGGATAGACCAGGCTTGAACATAAATTTCCGATTGCCAGAAAGGAAAGCAGTCCGCCGGCCGCGGTAAAGCTTAAATTTCTCTCCTCGATCAAGTTTGGCAGAATGACACCGAAGATCAGGATGACCATTCCGCTGATAAAATAGGTCAGATAACAGTGGTCGATCACCGACCGTTTATCTTCTTTTGTGATTTCCATCCAGTATTCTCTCCCCCACACATATTTGTTAATTTTTCTCCATACTTTTCCATCATATCATCTTTTATCCCTAAAGACAAGGTTGTTTTCGTTGACACCCCAACGGTCTTACTATACAATAGAAGGAACGCAGCTTGTTTTACTTTTAAGGAGGAAAAGGGAGTTATGAAGGACATAAAGAAGGTGACGTTGATCGGTCTCGGTGCGATGGGGGTATTTTTCGCACCGCGTATCTCAGAAAAGCTGGGGGCTGATTTCCGGATCCTTGCAGACGGCGCAAGAAAAGAGCGTCTGGAGCGAAAAGGGGTAACAGTCAATACGATCAATTACCGTTTTCCGATCATCACACCTGATGTCGAGGGGGATCCGGCAGATCTCGTTATCATTGCGGTAAAGGGATATGACCTGGAGCAGGTGATCAGGGATATTAAAAATCAGGTTGGCAAAGATACGATCATCCTCTCCGTATTAAATGGTGTGGAGAGCGAAAAACAGATCGCCGCCGTCTACGGCAGCGAACATCTGCTGTACTCCTATATGCGGATCAGCATTGTCATGAAGGACGGAAAGACGGAGTTCGATCCGCATAAGGGTCTGATCCACTTCGGCGATCTTAAGAATGATCCGGAACACTATTCCGGGAATGTTCTCGCTGTGAAGAGTCTTTTTGATCTCTGTGGGATCGACTACAAGATCGATGCAGATATGTTAAAAGGAATCTGGTTCAAGTTCATGTGCAACGTTGCCGAGAATATGACATGCGCCATGTTCGGCGTTCCCTTCGGAGCATTCCAGAAGAACGATGACGCCAATTTCTTCCGCCACAAGGCCATGTGGGAAGTGATCCGCATTGCAAATAAGCTGGGCATTGATATCGGCCAGAATGAGATCGACCGTCAGGAGCACACGCTCGGACGTCTTCCTTATGAAAATAAGCCGTCAACGCTTCAGGATCTTGAGGTCGGAAAACGCACGGAAGTCGATATGTTCGCCGGAACGGTTGTCCGCCTCGGAAAAGAGCTTGGCGTTGAGACTCCGGTCTGCGAGTGTTTCCTTCACGGAATCCATCTGATCGAGGCGCGGATGTTTAAAGAAATCTAATATCTATATGTACATAGCCAAAGCTGCCTGCGGCATATCGCCAGGCAGCTTTTTTCTGCTCTCCCACCTTATTTTCTTAATTCTTTTCCTAATATCAAAAAACAGTCTTGCATTTCCCATAGAGCTGTACTATATTTAACATATGAACGATGGTTCATATGTTAATATGATAATTAAAAATTATAATTCTGAGGAGGTCTACTCTATGGAGGAATTAGAAAAATCCAAGCAGAAGTCAGCAGACCACGAGGACGAAGAGGTTTGCTGCTGCGGACACCATCATCACGATGAGCATGATGACGGGCATGAAGATCACTGCGACTGCGGACACCACCATCATCACGATGAGCATGATGATGACGAGCACGAAGAGCACTGCGGCTGTGGACACCATCACCATCATGAGGACGATGATGATGACGGGCATGAAGATCACTGCGACTGCGGACACCATCACCGTCATGAGGAGCATGATGACGAGCATGAAGAACACTGCGGCTGTGGGCACCATCACCATCATAAGGACGATGATGATGACGAGCACTGCGGCTGTGAACATCACCATCATCACGACGATGACGATGGCTGCTGCTCCGAACACGATCATCATCATGAGCACGCCGAACACCACCACGGTCCGGCACCGAAATCCACCTGTGTGGTCTACGTGATGAAAAACATCGACTGCGCGAACTGCTCCGCAAAGATCGAGAAAAAGATCCAGGAGCTCCCGGAAGTCGATGACTGTATTTTGACTTTCGCGACGAGACAGCTCCGGGTCTACTCTTCCGTGGGAACAAAGCTGCTCCCGAAGATGCAGGAGATTGCTGATCAGATCGAGCCCGGCACCGTCATTGAGGTCCGCCCAAAGAATCCGAAAGCGATCTGCACCGTCTATGTAATGAAAAACATCGACTGCGCAAACTGCTCCGCAAAGATCGAGAAAAAAATCCAGGAGCTCCCGGAAGTCGATGACTGTATTTTAACTTTCGCGACGAGACAGCTCCGGGTCTACTCTTCCGTGGGAACAAAGCTGCTCCCGAAGATGCAGGAGATTGCAGACAAGATCGAACCAGGCACCATCATCGAGGTCCGCGAGGAAGGAAAACCGGCAGATGCAAACAGTGACGACAAGCATGCCCACGATCTTCCGGAGCTGATCGCCGGAGGCTTGCTCTTCATCGTCGGAGAGCTTCTCTCCCACTCCATGCCGCAGATCTCCGCCATATGCTTTGTGATCGCCTACCTGATCCTTGGACGGGAAGTTCTCTTAACAGCCCTGAAAAACATGAAGACCGGCCACGTGATGGACGAAAACTTTTTGATGAGCATCGCGACCATCGGCGCTTTCTGTGTCGGCCAGTTTGGGGAGGCGGTCGGCGTTATGCTCTTCTACCGGGTCGGTGAAGCATTCGAACACCGCGCGGTTGAAAAGAGCCGCAGTCAGATCATGGAAGCCGTTGATCTTCGTCCGGAGACCGTTCTTCTTGACGAAAACGGTACTGTCCGCGAGGTTCCGGCCGGTTCCGCTGTTGTCGGCAATATCGTAGAGATCCGTCCCGGTGACCGCATTCCGCTTGACGGCGTTGTCGTAGAGGGCGAGAGCCGGATCGATACGTCACCGATCACAGGTGAACCTGTCCCGGTATCGGTAAAGGTCGGAAGCCAGCTGACATCCGGCTGTGTCAATACTTCCGGTCTCTTAAAGATGAGAGTCGAAAAGGAACTTTCCGAGTCCATGGTCACAAGGATTCTCGATTCCGTGGAGAACGCCGCAGCCAGCAAGCCGCAGGCCGAGCGCTTCATCACGAAATTTGCACGGATTTACACCCCGTTCGTCGTTGCCCTGGCGGCCGCGACAGCGATCATCCCGTCTCTGATCACGGGAAACTGGTCCCACTGGATCTACACAGCTCTTACCTTCCTCGTAATCAGCTGCCCGTGTGCCCTTGTTTTAAGCGTTCCGCTGGCATTCTTCTCCGGGATCGGCGCAGGTTCCAAGAAAGGAATCCTCTTTAAAGGTGGAATCGCACTTGAAAACCTGAAAGCTGTAAAAACGGTTGTCATGGATAAGACAGGAACCATCACAAAAGGAAACTTCGTGGTTCAGACGATCCTTCCGGCAGGCACAGCTTCCGAGCAGGAAATCCTCCAGATCGCGGCGGCATGCGAGACCGCATCTACTCATCCGATCGGAGTCAGCATTGTCTCCGCTGCAAAGGATCAGAATCTTGTGATCGAAAAGCCCGCCGAGATCGAGGAAATCTCCGGCAAAGGCATCCATGCAAGGCTCTCCCAGGGCGAAGTGCTCTGCGGAAACAGAAAGCTTCTCACCGAGTTCAACGTGGACTGCGGCGCTTACGATGAGAACGGTGCTGTCACCACCGTCTATATATCGGTAAACGGAAAGCTTGCAGGAACGATCCAGATCGCCGATACGATCAAGCCGGAGGCAAAGGATGCCATCAGGTCCTTAAAATCCATGGGGATCCGCTCCGCTATGCTCACAGGCGACGGCGAGGCAGCCGCTGAGGCGGTAGCCGCCGAGGTCGGAATCGACAATGTATACGCAAAGCTTCTCCCGGCTGATAAGCTCGAGATCTTGCAGAAGCTCCGCGCGGAGAACGGAAGCGCAATGTTCGTCGGTGACGGAATCAACGACGCACCGGTGCTTGCAGGCGCTGATGTGGGCGCAGCTATGGGAAGCGGCGCTGACGCAGCCATCGAGGCCGCCGACGTCGTCTTCATGACATCAAGCATGGATGCCATTCCGGAAGCCATCAAGATCGCGAGAAGCACAGGCGCGATCTCCAACCAGAATGTGGTATTCGCCCTTGCGGTAAAAGCTCTTGTCATGATCTTAGGTCTCATGGGAATCGCCTCCATGTGGCTCGCGGTATTCGCCGACACCGGTGTCGCGATCCTCTGCGTGCTGAATTCCATCAGAATTCTTTATAAGAAATAAGACTCCTGCTGTAATTTTCCTCTTTAGGGAATCAGCAGACAAGACAAAGAAAAGCCCTGGAGAACCTTTCTCATATCGTTCTCCAGAGCTTTTTTGTTATCCACTTCGATAGTTTCAGTTTCTGGCATCAGGATCTTTTCCTGTCGTTGAACATTTAGGCTGCGGCGGGCATAATCTCTGTCAGCGCTTCACTCTCTTACTTCAGCATCCCCATCACCACAACAGCCACAAACAATACGCACATGCACCCGATAAAGATATCAATCGTCCGCACCGACACATTGATCTTATCGTACATCCGCTCTTTTATGGATCTATTCTTCAGGCGCTCATTTTCCTCCTGCAGCCGTTTATTCTCCTCAGCGAGTTCTTCTAAAGTCTTCTCACCAAAGGCCTCCACAGCCTTTTCTGCGGCTTCAGTCACTGTTCCGATTCCGCTGACCTTCTCAATCTCTTCTTCCATTCCTTCACCTCCACTCTCCCGGTGTAGGTTTTATCAAACCGCTCCAGCTTTCTTTCCATGAGGCAGGCTGCTAAAACCCACAGTGCACAAAAACGGGCGTTGGAACTCGTCCTCCGCCCGTTTTTTAACTGTACCGAAACAGTCAGTCTATTACTTCTTTGCAATGTACTTTCTGATATCGAGAGCGATCGCAACTACGATAACGATACCCTGTGCGATGTACTGGTAGTTTGTATCAACACCAAGGTACTGTAAGCAGGTCTTTAAGATCTCGAATACAAGAACACCGATAAGAACACCAGAGATACGTCCGATACCACCGTTTACGGATACACCGCCGATGGTGCAGGCTGCGATCGCCTCAAGCTCCCAGCCCTGACCCATGTTGACGGAGGAACCACCGGATTTTGCGCCTACAAGGAAACCGCCCAGTGCGTAGAGCGCTGCTGCTGTCATGTAGATGATGATCTTTGTCTTCTTTGTGTTTACACCGGAAACCTCTGCGGACTGCTCGTTGCCGCCGATCGCATACATATACTTTCCATGAGGAGTCATGTTATAGATGAACCACATAACAAGACCAACCGCAAGGGCGATCAGGAACAGGAACGGGATCGCGCCAAAGAGTTTTCCTTTTGCTACTGCTGTGTATGCGTTATGATAACCACCGATCGGAGTCGCGTTTGTGTAAACAAGGCAGACACCGTAAACGATAAGCTGCATACCAAGTGTTCCGATGAAGGCCGGAACCTGTAAGTAGGAAATTACGATGCCATTGATGAAACCAAAGATACAGCAAATTGCCACACAGATCAGAAGAACCGCGAGAACCCATAAGCCCCAGGCATTTCCGAAATCCGGAAGGTTCTGGAAGAACTTGCCGCTGTAATCCGGCTTCTGAAGTAAGGTACCTGCTAAGCAGGCAGAAAGACCAACCATACGTCCTGCGGAAAGGTCTGTACCTTTTGTAATTAAACATCCGGATACACCGCAGGCGATGATGAATCGCGGAGCTACGTTTAATGCGATGTTGATTAAGTTGCCGCGTGAAAAGAATGTAGGCTGCTTGATCGCAGTAAATACTGCAAGTAATAAAAGAACGACGATGATTCCATTATTGATAAGGAAATCTTTTGCACTTACTTTTTTCGCTGTCATGACTGAACCTCCCTGTAATCTACTTGTTTTCCTTGCCGCTTAAAGTGAATTTTGTGGCAAAGGACATGATCTTCTCCTGAGTTGCGTCTTCTCCTTCCACCTCACCGGTGATGTGACCGTTGCACATTACGATGATTCGGTTGGACATACCGATCAACTCCGGCATTTCCGACGAGATCATAATGATGGATTTGCCCTGTTTTACGAGATCGATCATGATCTGATAAATCTCGTATTTGGCTCCGACGTCGATACCACGGGTCGGCTCATCCATGATCAGGATATCAGGATTGTTTGCAAGCCATCTTGCGATAATTACTTTCTGCTGGTTGCCACCGGAGAGAGACTGGATCAGCGTCTTTCCGCTCGGTGTCTTGATCTTTAATTTCGCAATGCTGTCCTTTACGACCGCATCGACTTCTTTTTTGTTGATCTTACCCATATGGGTGTAATTCTTGTAGGAAGCGATCGCAGTATTGTCATCGATGCTCAGGCATCCGAAGATACCGTTTCCGCGTCGATCCTCTGTGATCATTCCGACGGAGCTGTTGATCGCATCCTGCGGTCTCTTGATGTGAGTCTCTTTTCCGAGGATCTCCACGGTACCGCTCTCAATGTGGCGCATTCCAAAGATCGCTTCCATAAGCTCGGTTCTCTGCGCTCCTACCAGTCCGCCAAAGCCCAGGATCTCACCTTTCTTTAATTCAAAAGAGCAGTCCTTGAAGGAATTCGGCAGAATACTTGTCAGGTGGCTGACCTTTAAGACCGTCTCATCCGTCCGGTAATCATCCTTCGGCGGATAGACGTTATTTAATTCACGTCCAACCATCTGTTTTACGATCTCCTCATCGGAGATATCCTCGATCGCCCAGGTTCCAACGTATGTACCGTCGCGCATGATCGTGATATCGTCGGAGATCTGGCGGATCTCAGCCATCTTGTGGCTGATATATATCATAGAAACACCTCTGGATTTCAAGTCTCTGATGATCCGGAATAATGCTTCTACCTCGTTATCAGTCAGTGAGGAGGTCGGCTCATCCAGAATTACAAGGTTTGCACTCTGGCTGACCGCTTTTGCGATCTCTACTGACTGCATCTGTCCGATTGATAATGTGCCGAGTTTTGCTTTCGGGTCAAAATCCATCTTGACATCCCGAAGCCATTTCTCAGCTTCTTTGTTCATCGTCGCATGATCAACGACCTTGACCGGTCCGTAGTTTTTCATCGGATACCGTCCAAGATACATATTCTCAGCGATGGAGCGCTCCGGAATTGGCTGAAGCTCCTGATGAACCATGGCAAGTCCTTTTTTCAGCGCGTCATCCGGGTTTGCGATCTCCGTCTTGACGCCGTCGATATAGACCTCGCCTTCATCCATTTTATAGATTCCGAAAAGACATTTCATCAGTGTCGATTTTCCGGCACCGTTCTCTCCCATCAGTGCGTGGACCGTTCCGGGGCGAACCCGTAAGTTAACTCCGTCAAGCGCTTTTACGCCCGGGAAAGTTTTTTTGACTCCTCTCATTTCGAGTCTGTACTGTTCTGCCATCCCAAAACTCCTTTCAGTTACACTCCCCCGCATTTCCGGGTGGCATATTTTAATCAACGAACCGGATGTGTTAGACAACACACCCGGTTCTCATTTGTTACAGTATCAATTACTTTAACATATCAAGGATTTCCTGAGCGTTATCCTGAGTAACCTTCTCGTAGTTAACCATGTTGACTGCGTCAACTTTCTCACCGCTTAAGAACTTAACAGCGATATCGCTTGCTGCCTGAGCCTGTGCGAAGTGGTTGTTGAATACAGTACCTGTCTGCTTGCCGTCGATTACGTTCTGAACAGCCTCTGTCAGAGCGTCAACGCCTACAAGGTAGATATCCTCGTTAACTTTACGTCCTGCTGCTTCGATTGCCTGTAATGCACCAAGTGCCATTGCATCGTTGTTGCAGAAGATTACTTCGATCTTGTCGCCGTACTGGTTTAAAGCGTCCTGTGCGATCTGCTGAGCCCTAGCCTGATCCCAGTCACCACGCTGTTTTAAGAGCTCCTCAACTTCCATTCCTGCGTCTGTAAGAGCCTTAACAGAGAACTCTGTTCTGTACTGAGCATCTACGTTCTCCGGGTCACCCTGGATCATGATGTAGGAAACTTTGCCGTCGCCGTTGATATCGCCCTTGTTTGCAGTCTCAAGGATCTCTTCGCCCTGGTATGTACCGGACTGTCTTGCGTCACAGCCTACGTATGTAGCGTTAAGACCTTCAGATTCCCATCTCTCTTCTTCTGCTGCGTCCGGCTCACGGTTGATGTAAACAACCGGGATACCAGCTTCTTTACACATATCTGTGATCTCCGGTGCGGAAGAAGCCTGTACAAGGTTTAAGATCAGAACGTCATATTTCTGTGTGATGAAGTTCTGGATCTGGTTTGTCTGCTCTGCCTGATCGCCCTTACCATCCTGAACGACTACGTTCTCAGCCTTGAATCCAAGGTCCTCTGTTAAGTAGCGAACTAACTCTGTTCTGTAAAGAGTCATGAAGTTATCATCGAACTTGTAGATGCTGATGCCGACTTTCTTGTCTGCTACATCTGTGGTTGCTGCTGCGGCTGCAGCTGTTGTTGCAGCTTCTTTTGCTGCCTCGGTAGCTGCTGCTGTTGTCTCTTTTGCTGCCTCAGTAGCTGCTGCTGTTGTTGCTGTTGTGGAAGAGCTTCCTCCGCATCCTGCTAAAGACAGGGCCATCATGGAAGCCAGTGCCATTGCTGTTACTTTCTTTGTCATTCTCATGTTTTGAATCCTCCCATTCAAAAAATAATTTTGACCGTTTAGGCATTTTTCCTTAACGATGAATTCATTATAGCCTGCCTTTGTGCATTTTTCCATACTATTTTTTATGATAAATTATTAAAATTCTTTGATTCCTGTAAAAAAACCACAATTTTTTGTCATATCATGGCAGAAATCAGCTTAAATATAACAGTACAGGCATGCGCGAGGCGGCGCATGCCTGTAAAAAATGATGTCAGTTAGCAATGATATGCTGGGGACACCAGAAATATTTTTCCTGGGTCACCTCTTTTCCCATTGCGAGCTCCTCCGCCGTATCGAAGATTCTCTTCGCGTAGATATCCTTGCTGGACTCAACCGTCCCAAAGAGTTTTCCCTCGCGGAACGCCTCCTGACCGGCCGGTGTCCCGTCGATCCCGACAAGCTTGATCGTCCCGGCGACGATCCCCGCCCGCTCGATGGCATCAATCGCACCAATAGCCATGTCATCATTGTTGCAGAGCACAAGCTCGATTTTATTCCCATAATCCGAAAGCCACTGTTCCATGAGGGCGGAGGCCTGGTTTCTCTCCCAGTTTGCGATCCCGCCTGTGATCTTCTCAATCGGAACACCGCCGTCCTTCAGAGTCTCGATGGACCACTCCGTGCGGATCAGGGAATCCTGGTGGTTCGTCTCCCCCTCAAGGAGGACATAAGAAACAACCCCGTCCCCGTTCCGGTCAAGGGTTGACGGATTCTTCTGGTAGGCGTCCACGAGGATCTGCCCCTCCAGCACCGCGGACTCCTTTGCGTCCGCCCCTACATAGTACAGTTTCTCCCAGCGGTTCATGTCCTCCGCGACCGGCTCCCGGTTGAAAAAGACAATGGGAATATCCGACTCCATGGCCTGATCGATCACGCCGGACGCGGCGGAACGGTCCACCATATTGACGCAGAGCACGTCGCAGCCAAGGTCGATCATGCGCTCCACCTGGCTGTTCTGCGTGAGCTGATTTCTCTTCGCATCCCGGACATCCAGCGTCACGCGGACCCCGGTCTCTTTTTCATATTCCTTCGCCGCCTGCTCCATGGAATTCCGGAGAGTGCCAATGAACGTGTCATCCCCGCGGTATAACAGGACACCGATCCGCAGGGACGTCTTTTTTTCCTCATGCCCTCCGGTCTTTTTCGCGTACAGCCAGGCGCTTCCCCCGAGAAGCGCCGTCGCCGCAATGGCAAGGATCAGAACATTTCCCTTTTTCATACCTGCCTCCCCCCTATTCCATCGGATATAGCATCTTTTCGAAAATCCCACTCCTTAAGATCTCCCCGTCGATATACTCCGGTGTCAATGTGATCCGTTTTTCCTTCCACTCTCCCCCGGCTGCCTGAACCGCCTTTTCAACACTTAAATACCCCTCGTCGAACCGGTTCCATGCCATCAGACCCTTGACGATCCCCCGGTCGAGCTGGTTTAAGAGCGCCGTCGTGCTCCCGATCCCGTAAAGGGCCGTCACATGCTCCCGGTACACACTGCTGCCCTCCAGGATATCCGCAAGCTCGGATAAGGCACCAACATCCATGCCGACCGCCATAAAATCACCGCTCTCCGGATATACCGTTTCCTCGATAGCCTTGCGGTATGTGTCCTCTGACTTTTTCTCGATCAGACGTACGGTAAAACCGGCTGGGTCCAGCACAGAGCGGATCCCGTCATACGCGTCAAGGTTCCCCGTGTACGCCATTCCCTCGGAGAACAGGCATACCGGCACAGCCGGATCCTCGCTCTCCGCAATCTTCTCCCCAAGCGTCCGTCCCATCTCGTAGCGGTCCACAGAGATGGAGCACGCCACCGAGCTGTTGATCGCCGTGGAACCAAGAAAGATCACCGGACAGCCCGGTGAGATCTCATCGAGCTTCATGACCGCGAGATCCTCGCGGACCGGCGCAAGGATGATCGCATTCGCTCCGTCCTTTATTTCACGGACGATCAGTTCTTCCTGCTGTTCCTCATCATTTTCCGCGTACAGCGTGATGAAATTGACATCCGCCTGATACTTCTTCTCCGCCATATCCATGCCCGCGCGGAAGCTCCCATAATAGTTGTCATTCACGTTGTCTATGATGACGGAGATCCGGCAGATCTCCCTCTTTTTCTCCTTGATGATCAGATCCGTGGACGACAGCAGATAGAGCGCCACAAGGAGAAGGACGCCGGCACACCAGCTGATTTTTTCTCTATTTGACATGGATCTTTTCCCCCTCTGCAGTCTCAGCGTAAGGCACCGCCCGCATGTGGATCGTCACGACCGTCCCCTCATCGAGCTCGGATTCGATGGACAGACCGTATTCCTGTCCAAAATACAGCCGGATCCTCTCATTGACGTTCCGCACCCCGATCCCGGAGCCGCTTCCGGACTTCACATGCGGCTTATCCATGAACATGCCTTTCACCTGCTCCTTCGTCATCCCGAGTCCGTTGTCGGAAACCTTCATATAAAGATCCTCCCCGTCCCGGTACACCCGGATCCGGATCTCCCCATCACCGTCCATAAACTCCATTCCGTGATAGACCGCATTCTCCACGAGCGGCTGGAGGATCAGCTTCACGCTCGCGAGCTCCATGACATCCTCATCCGCCTCGATCTCATAAGTAAAACGGTTCTTAAACCGCATGTGCTGGATCATCAGATAGTTTCTCACATGTTCCAGCTCATCCCGAACGGGAATAATGCTCTTCCCACGGCTTAAGCTGATCCGGAAGAATCTGGCGAGCGCCGTCACGACCTTCACCGCGTCCGCCTGTTTCTCATTCTCGATCATCCAGACGATGATATCGAGGGTGTTGTAAAGGAAATGCGGGTTGATCTGCGACTGTAAGACATCAAATTCATTTTTCCGCTTGGATTCATGCTCCGCCACGATGTCATCCATCAGATGCCGGATCTGGGTCGTCATGTTCCGGATGGAGGTGCCGAGGTGACGGATCTCATAGGAACCGCCCACATAGACTTCCGTTTCCAGATTGCCCGCCTCGATCCCATTCACAGAACGCTCCAGTTTTTCGATCGGCGTCGTAATCCTCGTGGAAATGTATGCATTGATGACCGCGAGGATGAATACGACAAAGGCAACAATAAACACGATCAGGATCCTTGTCTTTAACGCGTTTAAGGATACGCCGCCTAGAGCCGCCGCCCCGACGATCTTCCAGCCGGTATACCCGACCGTCTTGACCGTCACGGCACGCCGCTTTCCTTTATATTCCTCCTGATGGATCCCGTCCCTGTATTCCGCTGCCACCTCAAGATTCTCATCCTCGAGCCCGGAGTAGATCAGCTGGGACTGCGGATGGTAGATCAGCTCCCCGTCCGCGCCGAGAAGATAGACATAGCCGCCGTTTCCCAGGGTGACACCGTCAAACAGCTGCTCCAGGCTGTCATAACGGATATCGATGAGGAGAACACCCTGCTCCGTGGACGCGCCCTCCGTGATCTCCACCGCGCGCGCCGCTGAGATCACCCAGCGGTACTGGTTCTCCCCTGCGTCGAACACCCGTTGGACATGCGGGACTGAGAAATGAAGATTCTCCGTCTTTTTCAACGCCGCCTCAAACCACGGTTCCGCTGCCGGATCTGCCCCCATCTTGAGTCTCGTGGCGGGAACGGCCTCCAAAAGCTCTCCGTCTCTGGAAAACAGGGCGATATTCTCCACATTATCCTTGTTATTGTCGTAGAGAAGCGTCATCTCCTTGTTGACGCTCTGATTCCTCAGGTCCGCATTTTTTACGATCCCGTAGTATGTGGTGTCCGAAAGCTTCATGATTCCGCGGAGCCATACATCCACAGACCGGTTCAGTTGGTCGATCAGGATCTGGTTCTCCTCCTGCATCGTATCCGACATCTGCTTTGACATCCGGCTGTACAGGGACAGCCCGATAAAGATGCTCGCCGCCAGGGCTGTCACCGTAAAGTAGACGAAGATCATATAGCGGATGCTGGTCCGTTTGAATAAGCTGCCCTCATTTTCCGGTTTCATACCTCTCTCCCCCGCCGGCCCTACGACCGGCTTCCTCTGAATTTCGTCGGTGAAACGCCGAATTTTTTCTTAAATACGTAGCTGAAATAATTCTGTTCCTGGTAGCCGACCTTTGCCGCGATCACATAGGTCTTGTCATCCGTCTTATTCAACAGCTCCACAGCCTTATTGAGACGCACATCCGTCAGGTAACCGATATAGGTCTGCCCCGTCGCTTTTTTGAACATCGTCGAAAAATAGGCGGGACTCATGTGCAGCGTCCGGCAGACCTGCTCCACAGACAAGTCCGGATCCTGGTAATTCTCCATGATATACCGCTTCGCGCGCTCCATGCTCTGGCGCGTCGTATTGTCACGCTCCTGGTCCATCGCCCCGTTGATCCCGAGTGCCGCCTCAAGAAGCCATTTTGAGAACTTCTCCCGGTTCATCACCTGCCGGATCATCATAAACGGGTCCGTCCCCATCCCGGTATCCCCAAAAAGCACTCCCATCTCCAGGTCGTACTGCTGGATGAGCTGGACCAGACAGTTCGCGGTGCTGAACATGTAGGTCTGGTACTGCCGCGCATGGACCTTCGCGTCAGACATCCTTCCGATGATCCCGGATACCACGGACCTTATCTTCTCCTCCGGACCGAATTTTACCGCCTGGATGAGGGCAGACTCGTCCTCCGCGGTAAACTGGAGCTTTCCGGTGTTCACCGGCTCCACATCGTTGATGTAGATCGTACTGCCGCTCCCGACAATTGCGCGGTAGCCCAGGGCATCGAGCGCTGACCGGAAGGACTCACAGATCAGCCCGAGCTCCGTCCGGCTGTGCCCGATCCCGATCGTTACCGGGATCATCAAGATCTTCCGGATCTCCTTGCAGATATCGCTTAAGATGTCGATCATGCTGGTCTGGGAGTTGTTCTCATCGATCGCCACGATCCCGGCGATCTCCGCGTCAGCCGCCCCGGAGAACGAGAACAGGGAGAATCTGCAGTACGGTTTCAGGTTCTCCTCAAGGATCTGCATCACAGAGATCGGGATCAGCTCCCGCTCCTCGTGGAGCGGAAGGATCAGCTCCCCGGACACTTCGGAAATTTCCGCTTTCACCGCAATGGAGATCCACTTTTTCGCTCCCGCAAGTGGGATATCGTACTGTTCCAGGCGGTCATTGACCGTTTTCCCGTCCATCTGGTGGCTCACAAGATCCTTTAGGAACTGCTCGCGCAGGATCGGCAGGCTGCGTCTGTAGTTTTCCCGCAGAAGGCTCACATCGCGCTTCTGCTCGATTTCCTCGTCGAGGCTCTCCTGGATCCTCCTCAGGATCGCCGTCAGCTCCTCCACATTCACAGGCTTTAAAATATACTCCGTCACATTCAGCTTGATCGCGCGCTTCGCATAATCGAAATCATCATATCCGGAAAAAATGACGATCTTCATCGATGGATACCTCTGGCGGATCTTCTCCGCAAGCGTCAGCCCGTCCATGTATGGCATCCGGATATCCGTGAGGACCACGTCCGGCTCTAAGGCTTCGATCTTCTCCAACGCGTCCTCCCCATTCTCCGCGTCCCCGACAACGGTAAATCCAACCGCCTGCCAGTCGATCTTGCGGATAATGCTCTTACGCACTTCCTCCTCGTCATCCACAAGGATAATTCTGTATAAGTCCATTTTCTGCTCCTATCTTTCAAAAGATCTGTTCCAGATGCTTCCGGATGACCGCCGTTTCCCCATTCTGACAGCCTGCCAGACCCGGAGTGCAGAGAAGAGGCATAACGGCTCCAAAGATTACAGAGCGCCTGCCCCCTCCTGTCCTTTTCTTTCTATTCAACGCAACAAGGTCCTGCATGTATTCCATCCTTTTCATCCGCCCCGGTCACCTTGCCTGTTTCCGTGCTTTTTTATTCGCATACATATTCGCGTCCGCGCGCGCTTTTGTGTCGGAAATGCTCTCCTGCTCCTCGATCAGGGCACTGCCGTATGAGGCACCTGGGAGCATATGCAGCGATTTTTCTGTTTTTCTATGATCCAGTAAAATTTCTCCCTGCAGTATTTTTCCTTCTCCGGTTTCCTGAACAGGACGCAGAACTCATCTCCGCCGATCCGGTAACAGTTTCCATAGCGGGAATACGCCTTTTTCAGACATTCCGCGATCACCTTCAGGCACTGGTCCCCCGCCTGATGACCGTATGTATCGTTGATGTACTTAAAATTGTCGAGGTCGAGGACGATCAGCATCTTATCCTCCGGCTGGAGGTTCAGTGTCCGGTTCAGATAGCTCTTCTGGCTTAAGAGTCCCGTCAATCCATCCAGCTGGTTCCACATTTCATTGCAGTAGAGGTAATAGAGCACTGAGATCAGGGTACTTTGCCATGATATTGACCGGGCGGAGTCTTACCGGAGTCCCATCCACGATCACGGTAACCAGCTCAAGGACCGAAATCACGCCGATCAAGATGAAGGTCAGCAGAAAAGTCCTTCTCTGTCTCGGAAACAGCGTTTCACTGAAATTGACGATCATACACATGAACCCAAGGACAAAACAATTGATAACCGTCAAAGAAAAAAATAGAGATCCGGCATATCAGGTTCCTCTCTTTCAGATACTAAACGGGCACGCCGCCTTCCGGCGGCAACGCTGTTACGTATAATTATACTGTGGAAGCATATAATCGTCAAGCCAGCCCTCCGGTAGGTTTGCGCGCCCTTTCCCGTCCCGGTCCAGCCTGAACTGTGGTTTTGCCTGTCCTCTTCGTTTTTTATTAAATATCATTATACTGCTTACTACTGTTTCTGGCAATGCTGCGGTCAGGTGTTTTTAAGACATTGGGCTGTAACGAAAAAGAGTGCGCATCTTTGGCACGTCAGTGCCTGTTTTCTAAAAGACATCCAGGTCCATTCCATTCACCACAGGACCTTCGTAACCGGCATTCCGTATCTCCTCAAGGATCGCCTCGTTTCTTCTCGCCATCTCGGCTCCCACATCCACCGTGTTGTCCTGGATCTCCATGTGATAGATCCGGTGGTATGTGACGAGAAGCTTTGGTCCTGCCTTCTTCGCGATCTCTGCAAGATCCACACTCAGGGTGTGAACCTCCCGATGGTATTTCTGCCACTTCGGTTCCCTCGCGGCAAGACCTGCCGTGTATTCTACTTCATGGAGAAGAATATCACAGCCCTTTGCCTTTTCCGCAACGATCTCAAGCGGCGCGGTATCCCCACTGATCACGATCACCCGGTCCGGCGTCGTAAATTTGAAGCCATAGCTCTCAAGCGTCCCATGGCTCACCGGGAAGGCTTCGACTGTCACACGGTCATCCCGGTAGATAACTCCGGAATTTATTTCCTGTGTTTCCACCCGGTATCCCACTTCATTTGCCTTTTCAAAACCGTTGATCCGGAAATCAATATCCACCTTGTAGGCCTTTAGCAAATGCTCTGTCATATCCCGGATCCCTTTCGGTCCAAATACCCGGAGTGGTTCTTTCCGCTCCAAGACCCATGGGGTAAAGATCAGGTCCGGGTATCCTGCCGTGTGATCCGTGTGCAGGTGTGTGCAGAACGCGGTCACCAGCCTGTCCGGGCGAAGCGCGTCGATCCCGTTCCGGTATGCCTTCGCCGCCTGGCGGACGACCCCCGGACCGAAATCAACGAGGTACGCCCGGTCGCCAACAACGACCGCAGAGGACGGACCGCTGGCATCCGGGCACGCGTTCGGCGTTCCGGTACCGAGAAGTACAAGTTTTGTCTCCATCATGATTCTCTCTCCTTTTTCCCTTCCGCGCTTCATCCCTGCTTCTGTTCGTTTTCATCCTCCACATGCCGGATCGAGATTCCGGTAAAGCCGTAAAAGATGCTGAAAAACGGAGTCAGATATAACAGGAACAGATATGGGAAGAACGCAGACCATGCGACGCCGAGCGTTCCCGCCATGTATACGCAGTACCCATGCCACGGGATCATCGGTCCGGAGAGCGTTCCCGCATCCTCCAGGCTTCTCGATAAAATCTCCGGGGCAATCTTTCTCTCCTTAAACAACGGTTTCATCATGTTTCCGGTCAGGACATGGGACATCGGCTGGGAACAGCTGATCAGGCTTGTGATATAACCGACGAGGAGCGTCGCGAAGATCAGGCCGCCATCGCTGTTAATCCGTCCGGTGATCGCGCGCAGGATGTTGTCAAGAACACCCAATCTGTCCAGCATGCCGCCCATTCCGACCGCGAAACAGATGATCGCCACATACTGCAGCATGCTGCTCATACCGCCACGGTTTAAGATCGTTTTCAGAACAGCCTCCTCAATCTGGGTCGTATAGCCGTTGTAAGCAACACGGATGATGCTCTGGAGCGTCGCGCTCTGGCAGAAGAACGCAACCGCACCGGCGCACACCGAGGACAGTCCCAGGGATACGATCGCGTTGACTTTACATAAGAGCAGGACAATGATAACCGCCGCCGGGATCAATGTCACAAGACCAAGTTTAAATTCTCCCTGAAGTGCCTCCGTGTAGACAAGAAGGTTTCCCTCTTCATAACCACCGGAGGTCTGACTGATCCCGAGAATGACAAACAGGACCAGGCTGATCACAAAGGTCGGCAGCGTTGTCCATAACATGGACCGCACATGATCGTTGAGCTTCGCGCCCGCAACAGCCGGGGCAAGATTCGTCGTATCGGAGAGCGGGCTTAACTTATCCCCGAACATGGCACCGCAGATGACTGCGCCTGCCACCATTCCAGGATTGATTCCCATCGCATTTCCAATCGCCATCATCGCGACACCGGCACTTCCGACCGAGCCGTAGGATGTTCCGGTCACAAGACTTAAAACGGCGCAGAATACAAGTGTCAACGGCAGGAGCCAGGTTGGATCGATCAGTTTCAGACCGCCTGCGATGATCGTGGCGATCGTACCGCTCTGGAGCCAGGTACCGATCATGACGCCGATCGCCATAAGCAGACATAGTGTCGGAACGACCACACGGATCGCGTCGTAGGCACCACTCACAACATGGTCATATTTGATCTTTAACCATTTACAAAACAGATAGATGATGATCCAGCTGAAAAACAGTCCGATCATCGGTCCTCCCGTCTTCAGCCGGATGCAGACTGCGACTGATCCGATGATCAGAAGCAGGAGCAGAAGCGACTGAGGCATATTCAGTTTCTTTTCTTCACTCATAACAATTTTCTCTCCCCTGAAACTCATTTTTCAATTTAAAGCATTAAACTTTAAAGTGCTGTATTATTATATCGAATATTCAGGAAAATTGCAAGAGCTCACACAAATTAAAATAGCCGGAACCCACAGAAATACTGGATTCCGGCTGTTTTTAACAGCTTATATGAATGATTCGATATAAGCTGCATTTTCGCTTTATGAATTATTTACCCATCTGAGCAGCAACCTCAGCTGCGAAGTCCTCGTTTTTCTTCTCAAGACCTTCACCAGTCTCGAAACGAACGAAGCTCTTAACTTCGATGTTAGCGCTGTTCTCTTTAGCAACCTGTGCTACATACTGAGCTACGGACTGCTTGCCGTCCTCTGCTTTTACGTAAACCTGGTCTAAGAGACAGATCTCTTTCATCTCTTTGTTGATACGGCCCTGGATCATACCCTGGATAACCTTCTCCGGCTTGGAAGCTTCCTTCGGATCATTCTGGATCTGAGCCATAAGGATGGATTTCTCATGCTCGATGTAATCTGCGCTTACTTCGTTGCGGTTTGTGTACTTCGGGTTAAGAGCTGCGACCTGCATACAAACGTTCTTTGCCATCTCTTTTACAGCGTCGTTTACAACATCTGTCTGAACGTCAAGAAGAACACCGATTCTGCCGCCTGCATGAATATAGGAAGAAACGAAACCGTTCTCCTCTGTAACCTGTTTGAAACGACGGATGCTCATGTTCTCACCGATGATGGAGATTTCAGAAGAAAGAGCTTCCTTAACAGTAAGGCTCTCATCTGCTGTCCACTTCTCGTCCATAAATGCGTCCATATCTGTCGCTGTTGTTGTAAGAGCCTGAGCTGCTACCTGAGCAACGTATGCCTGGAACTTAGCGTTCTTAGCAACGAAGTCTGTCTCAGAGTTAACCTCAACGATAACAGCTTTCTTCTCGTCTGCTGCCATAGCTGTGTCAACGATACCCTCAGCTGCGATACGTCCAGCTTTCTTCTCAGCGCCTGCAAGTCCTTTTTCTCTTAAGAACTCAACTGCTTTGTCCATGTCGCCGTCTGTAGCAGAAAGGGCTTTCTTACAGTCCATCATTCCAGCGCCTGTCATTTCTCTTAAATCTTTTACCATTTTAGCTGTAACTGCTGCCATGTTTCATTTCCTCCGAATCATATTAAAGAATCAAAACGTGTCTTTTCGGAAGAAGGTGCTGCCACTGACAGCACCTCCTTGGATTCCTTATAACAACTTAAGCCTCTGCGTTCTCCTCAGCTGCTTCTGCTTCCTCAGCCTCGCCCTGTTTAGCCTCGATGACAGCGTCTGCCATCTTGGAAACGATAAGCTTAACGGCTCTGATAGCGTCGTCGTTACCCGGAATTACATAGTCGAGTTCTTCCGGATCGCAGTTTGTATCAGCGATACCGATCAGAGTGATTCCAAGTGTGTGAGCTTCCTGTACACAGATTCTTTCCTTCTTCGGATCTACGATAAAGATAGCGTCCGGGATCTTCTTCATTTCCTTGATACCGCCAAGGTTCTTCTCAAGCTTCTCCCACTCTTTCTTTAACTCGATAACTT
The DNA here is from genome assembly GCF_003435535.1 of Desulfotomaculum sp. OF05-3. Lineage (NCBI taxonomy): Bacteria > Bacillati > Bacillota > Clostridia > Eubacteriales > Desulfotomaculaceae > Desulfotomaculum > Desulfotomaculum sp. OF05-3. The sequence continues at coordinate 36,290 of NZ_QWGO01000021.1, forward strand.
CCTTCTTCGGAAGTACGTCGAATGTTCCGTCCTCAGACATCTTCTCGATTGCTTTTAATCTAGCGATTCTGGACTGGATGGTCTTGAAGTTTGTAAGCATACCGCCAAGCCATCTCTCGTTTACGTAGTACATTCCGCAACGCTCTGCCTCAGTCTTGATAGCGTCCTGAGCCTGCTTCTTTGTACCTACGAAAAGGATTGTGCCGCCCTCAGCTGCGATATCAGCAACTGCCTTGTAAGCCTCATCAACTTTGCCTACAGATTTCTGAAGGTCGATGATGTAGATACCGTTTCTCTCTGTGTAGATGTACGGTGCCATTTTCGGGTTCCATCTTCTTGTCTGGTGACCGAAATGTACGCCGGCTTCCAGAAGCTGTTTCATTGAAATTACGCTCATGTTTTTTTCCTCCATTTGGTTGTTTTCTTCCGCCTGCATCTCACTTCCACGAACACCTGAGCTTCTCAGGCACCACTCGCAGAATCCGCAGACGTGCATAATATCAGCTTTTTCACTATATCATAAGTCATTTTTCACTGCAAGCACTTTTTTCTATTTTTTTTGTTTTTTTTCCATTACATTTGATTTCATAAAAAACAAGGTCATTCGGGCATGCGGCGGCAGGGGATTCTTCTATATATAATAGACCTTTTAATAGTCTTTTCTCTCCTTAAATCCCTCATGCACCAGATACAGCCTGATCTATCTGATATCATACAACAATTCATATTAAAAAAAGAGGCGCGGCTTTTCACCCAGCCGCGCCTCTTTTCCACAGGTCTCCCTGTCTTATTTTGTATTTACTGCCTTTAAGGCTTTTAATTCATCGAATACCACATCGTTTAAGACCTTAATGTAGGTTCCCTTCATACCGGAAGAACGGGACTCGATAACCCCGGCACTCTCGAATTTGCGGAGTGCGTTTACGATCACGGAGCGGGTGATCCCGACTCTGTCGGCGATCTTGCTGGCTACAAGGATTCCCTCGTTTCCGTCAAGCTCCTCGAAGATATGGGTGATCGCTTCTAACTCGGAGAAGGATAAGGTGCTGATCGCAGATTTTACGATCTGGACTTTTCTTGTCTCCTCGGCGTTCTCCTCGTTTACGGAACGCATCATCTCCAGGCCGACAACGGTCGTGCCGTACTCGCAGAGGATAATATCATCGATATCGTACTGCTCGTCGGATTTGTACATAAATAAGGTTCCGAGGCGCTCACCTGCGATATCGATCGGGGCGATGATTGCCTGATACTTCTTTACATTCTCCTCAGCGAATCCGAGAGTCGCAAGGTTTACATTTTCCTTGGTGGAAAGGACACTTAAGAGGCGTTCGTTAAACATTTTATCGACATAGCCGCCTACCTTGTCCTCAATCAACTCATGGATCTCATCAACACCAGGACAGATGCTGACACCCAGGACTTTTCCTTTCTTGCTGATCACGAGAATGTTCGACAGCAAAATTTCGCTTAAAACTTTACAGATGTCGTTGAATACGACCTTGTGCGAATTGTTGTTGTGGAGCAGTTTGTTTATTTTTCTGGTCTTATCCAATAATTCAACACTCATTTCCGAAAACCTCCTTTACTTTCTGATATCGTACGAATAATATTTGATCGATTAAATTGTAACACGATATTTCCAGAATTTCAAGACTTTTTCGGATAATTAAGATAACTCGAAATAAATTGTCAAGTTCTTATCACGTTTTGGAAGTTTGAACAATTGAAATTGTACCATTTGTTTACGGCAAATATCCGGCAGAGCCTCTTCTGGGCGCTCTGCCGGATCTTGATCTCGTTATATTAATCTTCTTTTTCTTCCTTATTTTCCTTCATCGGCATCACAAATCCGCACTGCTCATTGGCGCAGACGAGTTTGTTTCCTTTTTCCACCATGTAGCTGCCGCACTCCGGGCACTTCTCAGTGGATGGTTTCTGCCAGGACATGAAATCACAGTCCGGGTTAGCTTCACAGCCGTAATACTTTCTTCCCTTTTTCGTCTTCTTAATGATAACTTCTTTTCCACACTTCGGGCACGGGATTCCAGTCTTCTCCAAATACGGCTTTGTGTTTCGGCATTCCGGGAATCCGGGACATGCGAGGAATTTTCCATGAGGACCATATTTGATGACCATCCTTCTTCCGCAGAGCTCGCAGATCTCATCGGACTCCTCATCTGCGATATGGACAGTCTCCAAGGTTCTCTGCGCCTCTTCCACCGCTTCCATAAGATCAGGGTAGAAGTTTCTTACGATGGTCTTCCACGGAGTCAGGCCCTCTCCGACACTGTCTAACAGGTACTCCAGGTTCGCGGTGAAGGCAATGTCCACGATGCTCGGAAAGCACTGCTTCATGATCCGGTTAACGACCTCGCCGATCTCGGTCACATAGATGTTCTTATTCTCTTTTACCACATAACGGCGGGCTAAGATCGTTGTGATCGTCGGCGCATAGGTACTCGGGCGGCCAATGCCCTGTTCCTCCATGGCTTTTACCAGGGATGCCTCTGTGTAATGGGCCGGCGGCTGGGTAAAGTGCTGGGCGCTCACGAGATCCGCAAGCTCAAGCTCCTCACCTTTTTCCAGCTTCGAGAGGATCTGGTTTTTCTCCTCTTTCTCATCCGCCTCGATATAGACGGACATGAAGCCGTCGAACTTCAGTCTGGATGCCGTCATCGTAAACTCGTTTCCGCCCGCTCCGATCTTTACGGATGTTGTCTCATAGACAGCCGCGGACATGCGGCTCGCCGTGAAGCGCTTCCAGATCAGCTGGTAGAGGCGGAACTGGTCTCGTGCCAGGGATTCTTTTACCTTTACAGGTGTTAAGGAAAGATTTGTCGGACGGATCGCCTCGTGGGCATCCTGGATCTTTCCGCTGTTCTTCTTTGTATTTTCACCCTGGGACAGGTAATTCTCGCCGTAGTTTTCAGCGATGAAATCACTTGCCATCTTCTCTGCTTCCTCAGCCACACGGGTGGAATCGGTACGCAGGTAGGTGATGAGACCGACGGTGCCATGGCCCTTTACATCAACGCCCTCGTAGAGCTGCTGGGCGAGGCGCATGGTCTTCTGGGTAGAAAAGTTCAACGCCTTGGACGCCTCCTGCTGCAGGGTACTCGTTGTAAACGGAAGCGGCGGTTTCTTCGTGCGCTCTCCGTTTCTGATATCTGTCACGATAAATTTCTGTCCCTTTAAGGACTCAAGTAAAGCGTCAAGCTCCGCCTTGCTCTTGATCTCCGTTTTTCCATCTTTGTCATTATGAAAATGGGCTGCTGCCGGTTTCTTTGAACCCGGAGCTTTTAACATCGCGTCAAGGCTCCAGTATTCCTCCGGGATAAACGCGGAGATCTCCTCTTCCCTGTCGCAGATCATGCGGAGGGCCGCAGACTGGACACGGCCAGCGCTAAGGCCTCTCTTAACCTTCTCCCAGAGGATCGGGCTGATCTTATAGCCAACAATACGGTCCAGGATACGCCTCGTCTGCTGAGCGTCCACCAGGTTCATATCGATATCGCGGGGTGCCTTTAAGGACGCCTTTACCGCATTTTTCGTGATCTCATTGAAGCTGATCCTGTATACTTTTTTATCTTTTACCTCGTCAAGCTTTAACGCTTTCATCAAATGCCAGGAAATCGCTTCTCCCTCACGGTCAGGGTCAGTTGCGAGATAAATTTTATCTGCTTTTTTTACTTCCTTCCGAAGCTTCGCAAGGATATCTCCCTTGCCCCGGATCGTAATATATTTCGGTTCATAATCATTTTCCACATCAATTCCGAGCTGGCTCTTCGGAAGATCTCTCACGTGTCCGTTGGACGCGTCGACCTCATATGTGCTTCCCAGGAATTTTTTAATTGTTTTAACCTTTGCAGGAGACTCTACAATCACAAGACTGTTCGCCATATTCTTCACATCCTTCTGCAATCATTCCGCTTTTTTATAATATTGATTCCCGGTTCCAAAAACAAGTCCCGCAAGCTCCAGCTTTAAAAGGGCTTCCATACATTCTGTCACGGAGAGTCCGCAGAGTGCGGCGATCTCTTCCAGATATCTGGGGCGCGAATCAACCGAAGCATACACCAAATTTTCGTTCTTGGCAAGCCTATTTTGTGAAAATTTATGAATCGTTAATTTTCTTTCGTATTTCATCCCAAGGAATTCCAGCACATCCGAGGGGCTTAAAAGCATGTTCGCACCGCCCTGGATCAGGCGGTTGCAGCCACCGCTTAATGGGTCATTTGCCCGTCCCGGAAGGGCGAAAACTTCTTTTCCCTGCTCCAGGGCAAAGTCCGCCGTGATAAGGGATCCGCTCTTCTCCCTCGCTTCTATTATAATAACCGCATCAGCGAGGGCGCTGATGATCCGGTTGCGCATGGGGAAATTCATGGCGGCGGGGCGGGTTCCCGGGACGAACTCCGAGAGGATGCCGCCGTTTTCCTCCATGGCATGGAAAATTTTGTAATTTTCCCGTGGGTAGCAGACGTTTACCCCGCAGCCCAAGACTGCGTAGGTGGGCTTTCCACGCTCGATGGCGCCTCTGTGGGCATAGCCGTCCACGCCGGCTGCCATGCCGCTGATGATGTTGACTCCGGCGTTGGCGAGTTCCCCGGCGTAGAAGCCTGCCGCTTCCTTCCCGTACTCCGTGCAGGCTCTCGCGCCCACGATGGCCACCGACGGGACCTCGTTTTCCGGGAGACTGCCTTTTACAAAGAGGGCTGCCGGGCGGTCTTTATATGGAAGAAACCGGGTCGGATAGTCCGGGTCGCATTCCGCGATGACGCGGATGTTCTTCTGTGCCAGGCCGGCAAACTCCTTCCGCCATACGGATTCATATTTTCTCGACTCAAGGAATACCTCCGCACGCCGCTCCGTGAGGACTCCTGATTTCCGCAGTTCCTGGGGGCTTGCTGTCCAGGCAGACAGGCAGGTCCCAAATGTGTCTTTCAGGCCTCTGATTGTTACGCCGCCGAAACCGGGAACGTGGCAGAGGCAGTAGAGAGCTTCGCGGTCGGTGAGTGTATTACTTGTCATAATTTCATATTCTCCTTTTAATTTCCCCAGAATTTATCGCGGCTCTTCACATAAGACACTGCTTCACAGAGATCCGCAAGCCGGATTTTCTCTTCTTCTGCAAGATCTGCCGTTGTCCGTGCTACTTTCAGGATTCGGTCATGCATTCTGGCCGAAAGGGCGAGCTTTTCAAAAATTTCTTCCATAAACTTTTCTTCCTCACGTCCGAGCCCGCAGAATTTCCGTATATGACGTCCTGACATTTCACCGTTACAGCGGACATTTTCACCTGCGAAACGTTCTCTCTGGATCTTCCTTGCCTGTTCCACACGGGCACGGATTTCACGGGATGATTCGTTATTTCCACTGCTTTTGATATCTCCGTAAGTGATCGGTGCTGCCTCCACGCAGATATCGATCCTGTCTAACATTGGTCCCGATACTTTCTGTAAATACCGGGTTATTTGTCCATCGGTGCAGCGGCAGCGGGAACGGTCGGGGAAATGACCGCAGGGACAGGGGTTCATGGCTGCAACGAGCTGGAAATTCGCTGGATATGTCACGGAAGCTTCCACTCTCGAGACAGTCACCTCCCGTTCCTCCAAAGGCTGACGCAACGTCTCCAGGGCTGCTCTGGAGAATTCCGGGAACTCGTCAAGGAACAAAATACCGCCGGTTGCAAGAGAGATCTCCCCCGGCTTCGGTCTTCTCCCACCTCCGGTCAGTGCCTGAACCGATACTGTGTGATGGGGTGCCCGGAACGGACGTATCCGGATCAAAGGCTCTTTGGCTGTCAGGAGATGGCTCACACTATAGATTTTTGAGATCTCGATGCTCTCTGCGATATCAAGCCCCGGCATGATCGTCGGCATTCTTTTTGCCAGCATGGTCTTTCCAGCTCCCGCAGGACCAACGATCAAAAGATTATGTTTTCCAGCTGCCGCCACCTCGGCTGCTCTTCTGAGCAGCGGCTGACCGGAAAGTTCTGAAAAATCCACCTCGTAACGGTTCATGGAATTCTGCAATTCGTCCATATTTATCGTTGACTCCGCCTGCATAGGAAGCTTTCCCGAAAGCACCTCCAGGAGATGTCTCAGATCCCGGATCCCATAAAGTTCCATTCCCCCTATAACGGATGCTTCATTCACATTCTCCACAGGTAAAAATACACGTTTAAAACCACTTTCCCGTGCCTGGTCTGTAAGTGCCATAACCCCAGGAATTCCCCGAACAGTCCCGTCCAGCCCCAGTTCTCCGAACAAGACAGCGTCTTTGAGATCTTTCGCCCGAAATCCACCGTAGGCGGATAAAATGGCAGCGGCGATCGCGAGGTCGAATCCGGTCCCTTCCTTTCTAAAATCTGCCGGGGACAGGTTGATCGTGATCTTTTTGGGCGGCAGGGAAAGTCCGAGATTTTTGATCGCCGTCCGCACCCTGTCTCCGCCTTCCCGTACCTCGGACGCAAGGTAACCTACGAGGATCAGCCCCGGAAGTCCATCGCTGACGTCCGCCTCCACGGTCACATTCTTTCCCTCCATGCCGCGAAGGTATATGCTGTTGATTTTACTGAACAAAAAGACTCCTTTCCAAACATGTTTAAGATGTTTTTGCTTTGCTGAATTTTTCAGAACTATTTTTGACAGGTGAATTTTTCACCATTGTTGATAATATAGATGTATTTAAGAATATTTAAGAAAAATATTGGTAACTGTCCAGTAAGTCTGCGCACTTGTTGCGCTGACCGTAAGAAAACATAGGCTGGAAGGCAAAAATCCCATCAGCGAAGCTGATCAGGAATGGATTTTTGCGTGTAACTATGAAGGTACTGAATCGTTACAAATATTGAATTTATAGCAGACTGACCCGCAGATCAGCGCAGCCAGTCTGCCGCTTTTATCTCAGTCGAGAAGACTCCCACCTCATTAGGTGGTGAGTAATAGCAAATTTGCCTCAGTGGGAGTTGGGTCTCCGGCTGAGATAAACGCTCCGCGAGGATGCGCAGTGATTCTGTATGGAATATGTCAGCTTTGCTGACCAGAATCACGCGCCAAGTCTCACGGACGTTCGACTTGAATTATTTGTTGTTCTCATGCTCCTCGATCCACTCCAGAATATCCCCAGATACCTGTTCGCGGTTGAGTTCATTTAAAAGTTCATGCCTCGCACCCTCATAAAAGCCGATGGAGAGATCTTCTACCCCTGCTTTATCATAGCGGTCGTAAACTCTCCGCACGCCTTTTGTCTCCTCTCCCACCGGATCTTTGCTTCCGGAGAGGATCAGGACCGGGAGGTCGGTGCACATTTTGCCTGCTTTTTCGAGTTTTGCGGTCTTTAAGATCACCTCGAAGAAATCCCGGTACGCGCCCGCGGTGAAGATGAAGTTCGTCAGCGGGTCATCCCCGAAGGCACGGTCTCTCTTCTCATCCCTGGACAGCCAGTCGTAAGGCGTCTTTGTCGGCTTGAATTTCCGGTTATAGTTTCCAAGGGACAGGTTGTAGAGCATTTTGCTCCTGTATCTCGTCCCTTTCCTCTTACAGACAGAGTCCGCCAGCATATATCCGAACCGCACCTCAGCGTCCTTCGGTGCTCCGGTTCCGAGCAGGATCACACCGTCGATTCCGTCCTTGTAGACGGTCAGATATCGTCTCGCGAAGAACGACCCCATACTGTGCCCCAAAAGGAAAATCGGCACACCCGGATATTTTCTCTGTGCATGGACCGTCACACGGCGCATATCACGGATCACGGAGACAGCGCCCGCATGGTCACCGAAATATCCCCTGTCCTCCTCCGCTGCCGCGGTCTTTCCGTGGCCTAAGTGGTCATTCCCGAGAACATAGATCCCGTGTCCCGCAAGGAATTCCGCAAACTCCCGGTATCTTCCCACATGTTCCATCATTCCATGGGCAATCTGGACGACGGCTTTCACCTCGCCGTTTGGAATCCATTCCATACAGTGGAGATTCGCAAGACCGCTGCTGGATGGTATATAAAATTCATGGATCTCCATAATTTCTGCCTCCTGTGCATAAAACATTTTCGATTTTAGCTAACAGGCACTCAAATACCTGTTCCGCCCGTCATCAGTACTCATCGAAGAGTTTTATAAATATAGTCCTAGTATAACACGCACTCAAAACTTTCCCTAGGAAACATCTGTTAAAATTTCATAAACTTTATCTAAACCGAAATTAAATGTGTCAGGTGCATTCCGCTATCCTGTATGGTCACCCACACCGGGCTGCACTCTGCGCAGGCGCAAAAAAGCCCCGCAGGCGCTCTCACACCAGCGGGGACTTTCTAACTTTCCAATGCTTCCAACCTCAATTACAAGACGGTCGTCATGTCCGATCAGTCTTTCTTCATCAGCTTTACCATAACAGCCTTCTGCGCATGCAGGCGGTTCTCTGCCTCATTGAAGATCTCGTCGGCATGTTCCTCGAAGACTTCCTCGGTGATCTCCTGTCCGCGGTATGCCGGGAGACAGTGCTGGACCATAGCGCCCGCGTTTGCGGCTGCGAGGAGCTGTCTGTTGATCTGGTAGTCCTTGAAGATTTTCTTTCTCTCCTCTTTCTCCGCTTCTTCTCCCATCGAAGTCCATGTATCTGTGATCAGAATATCCGCACCGGATGCCGCCATAAACGGATCTGTCTCCAAGGCAAACTTATCGCCGTAGCCCTTCGTGAATTCAAGAACAGCTCCGTCCGGCTTGTATCCATCCGGTGTCGCGACCGCCACGTTCATTCCGACCTTTAAGCCGCCGACGATCAGGGAGTTTGCCATATTGTTGCCGTCACCGATGAAGCACATTTTGAGTCCGGAGAAGCTTCCGAACTTCTCACGGATCGTCATGAGGTCCGCAAGGACCTGACACGGATGACAGAAATCCGTCAGGCCGTTGATGACCGGGATGGAACCAAATTTTGCGAGGTTCTCCACTTCCTTCTGCTCAAAGGTACGGATCATGATACCGTCAAGGTATCTTGACAACACGCGGGCAGTATCCTGAACCGGCTCTCCACGACCGATCTGCAGATCTCTGGAGGACAGAAACAATGCATGTCCACCCAGCTGATACATTCCTGTCTCGAAGGAAACCCTCGTTCTTGTGGAGGATTTCTGGAAGATCATTCCCAGTGTCTGCCCTTTTAAAAGCTCATGAGGAATGTTGTGCTTTCTTTCATATTTTAACTGGTCTGCCAGATCCAGAATTCCGGTGATCTCCTCTGTGCTGAGATCCAGTAATTTTAATAAATGATTCATGATTCAAATACCCCTTTCATGGCCTCAAGTGCCTGATCGATCTCTTCATAGGTGATAACAAGAGGCGGCAGCAGACGGATCGCGTCTGTTCCGGCCGTCAGGACGAGAACGCCCTGTTCCATAAGCTTTGCAACATATCCGGCGCGCTTTTCCGGATCTACGATGATGCCGAGCATGAGTCCCATGCCGCGAACATTCTTCACTGCCGGGGAGTGAAATCCCAGGACTTTTTCTTTGATGTAAGCGCCCTTTTCCTCAACCTCTTTTAAGAATTCCGGCTTCATCACCGTGTCGAGGACCACATTCGCAGATGCCGCGCTCACCGGATTCCCGCCGAAGGTGGAACCGTGGGTTCCCGGTCCCATAACATCCGCGCAGGACTTCGCAGCCAGCACGCCGCCGATAGGCAGACCGCCGCCGAGACCTTTTGCCATGGTCACGATATCCGGAGCAATTCCGTACTGCTCATAGGCGAAGAGGCTGCCGCATCTTCCGATGCCGGTCTGGACCTCATCCACGATGAGCAGGATATCGTTCTCCTTACAGTATTTTGCCACACCCTGGACAAATTCCTTATCGAGCGGCAGAACGCCGCCCTCGCCCTGGATCATCTCCATCATGACGGCACAGCAGGTCTTGTCTGCCTTTGCGGTTACATCAGCCAGGTCATTTGCCTTCGCGTAGGCAAAGCCTTCCGTGAACGGGAAGAAGTACTGGTGGAACTTCTCCTGTCCGGTTGCCTTTAAGGTTGTAACAGTTCTTCCATGGAAGGACTGGATCAGTGTCACGATGGTGTTCCTTCCCTCGCCGTATTTATCGAAGGAATATTTTCTCGCGAGCTTGATGGCGCCTTCATTCGCCTCCGCACCGGAGTTTGCAAAGAAGATTTTTCCCATCCCTGTGGCTGTCACGAGCTTCTCTGCGGCGCTCACCATGGGCTCCGTGTAATAGAGGTTGGAAGCGTGCATGAGCTTTTCCGCCTGTTTTGTCATGGCATTTACGATCGCCGGATTTCCGTGGCCTAAGCTGTTTACTCCGATCCCGGAGGTCAGATCCACGTACTTTTTTCCGTCGGCATCCCAGAGCGTCGCTCCTTTTCCGTGGTCAAGGACGATGTCAAAACGTCCGTATGTATGCATGATATATTCTGAATCTTTTTTCTTGATCTCTTCCGCTGTCATATCGTACCTCCTGTGGCAACTAATTCGGCAGATCCACGCTTTTTCCTGCGTTCTCTCTGCAAAAAACGTGACTCTGGCACATTCCGCGCCGGATACGTTTTCTTACAGGAACCTGCATCTTCACATGGATCTGCGTCTGCCTTTTATGAAAACATGGTTCCTACACCTTCATTTGTAAGCAGCTCGATTAAGATCGAGTGCGGCACACGGCCATCCTGAATGTTCGCGCGCTCCACGCCCTGACGGACACACTCCACGCAGCAGTTGACCTTCGGGATCATGCCGCCCTTGATGATGCCCTCCCTGACGAGAGACGGAACTTCCGAAACCTTCAGGCGTTTAATCAGTGTGGATTCATCGGACGGATCTCTCAAAAGTCCTCTTACATCCGTGAGCATGATCAGCTTTTTTGCCTTTAACGCGATGGCAAGCTTCTCAGCCGCCGTATCCGCGTTGATGTTGTAGTTGCAGGTATCGTCAATTCCTGCGGCAACACAGGTAACTACCGGGATATAGCCTTTTTCCAGCATATCAAGGACGATCTGCGGGTTTGTCTTAACGATGTCACCCACATAGCCGTATTCCGTTCCGTCCGGATCGTTCAATTTGACCGCCTCAAACAGTCCGCCGTCCATTCCGCTTATTCCTACGCCTTTTCCTCCGGCATTTTTTAAGAGTGTTACCAGATTCTTATTGAGCTTTCCGCAGAGGACCATCTGGACCGCTTCCATCGTCTCTTTGTCTGTATAGCGCAGACCCTTGATGAATTTGGACTCTTTTCCGGTCTTCTTTAAAAGTTCCCCGATCTCCGGACCGCCGCCGTGGACGAGAACGACTTTCACACCCACGAGATTTAAGAGGACGATGTCACGGATGACCGCCTGCTTTAAATCCTCGTTGATCATGGCGTTTCCGCCGTACTTTACGACTACGATCTTTCCATTGTATTCCTGAAGATACGGGAGCGCCTCCACAAGGACGCCCGCTCTTGTCTCCGGTTTCAGATTTTCCATAAATTTTCTCCTTCTTTTCAGATTGCCCCCAATAGAATCAGGCGATTTATTTATAAATTCAGTCCCGCTGTCTCCTCAAATCCCAGCATCAGGTTCATGTTCTCCACCGCCGCGCCGGAAGCGCCTTTTCCGAGGTTGTCAAACAGCGCCGTGATGATCGTCTGACCTTCATGTCCATTGACGACCAGTTCCATGCTGTCCTTTCCCGCCATGGTTCCGGCGGCGATCATCGGATCCTCATATCCGAACGGATGGACTTTTACGACCTTCTTTCCGTCGTAGTGGGCAGCCAGCGCCTCGTGGATATCTTTCGCTGTGGGATTTCCCTTTAACATGGAGTTCTGCAGCATGACGGTGACTGCCATTCCTTTATAATAGTCATCCACGATCGGGCAGAACACCGGAGGAACATCAAGTCCACAGATCTTCTGCATCTCCGGGAGGTGTTTGTGTTTCAGGTTCAGACCGTAGATTCTCGGCGTGTTGTAGAGTTCCGGCTTCTCCGGGGACTCGTACTCCGCGATCATCTTCTTTCCGCCTCCAGAGTATCCGGTGAGGGAAAATACAGTGAGGGGCGTCTCCTTCGGGATCATTCCAGACGCCACGAGCGGATAGACCGGGATCACGAATCCTGACGCATGGCAGCCCGGATTTGCTGTGAATTTTGCATGGACGACTGCATCTTTATGCATATCGGAAAGCTCCGGAATCCCGTATGCCCAGCCGGGTGCTGTACGGTGCGCCGTGGAAGCGTCGATGATCCTCGCGGAATCCTTCTCCACAAAACTCACCGCCTCCTTCGCCGCCGCATCCGGCAGGCAGAGGAAGGTGATATCCGCCGCGTTGATGAGTTTCTTTCTCTCATCCGGGTCTTTCCTCTTTGTTTCATCAATTAACAGGAGTTCAATGTCGTCTCTTGATGCAAGTCTGTCGTAGATCTGGAGTCCTGTGGTTCCTTCTTTTCCGTCAATGTATACCTTTGGCTTCATAATTGTTCTCCTCTCGCTCATAGATTGTTCTGGATTCCAGGTTCGTCTTCCACCCGCCGTGAATTTGTGGGGTGCGGATGGAGACCGTGAATATTTTTGAATAATTTTGCATAATTATAACTCTATGTGTATATTTATGCAAGTATTTTTTTGCCTTTTTGCAGCGTTTTTATGAAACTTTCTTTGTAACTGTTCAGTAGGTCTGCGCACTTGCTGCGCTGACCGTAAGAAAATATAGGCTGGAGGGCAAAAATCCCATCAGCGGAGCTGATCTGGAATGGATTTTTGCGTGTAACTATGAAGGTACTGAATAGTTACCTTTCTTTTATCATAATTTCCTGCTGCACAAAAAGCAGAGGTTTCATGCACACGGATTCGTGCATTCGCAAAACCTCTGCTTCTTATCTGTTATTTCCCATACACGGGAACATTCATATTATTTCGATTTTTCTTCCGCAATCTGTTCCGTCTCCGGATTTACAAACCGCCTTCCTGTCTTCTGACCACAGCCGTCCCTTTACGCGTATAAGATCTCTTCCAGTTCATCCGGCCTCAACAGACAGATCTCTCCGTCCCGCAGGGCGATGAGTCCCTGTTTTGTCAGACTTGCAAGTTCCCTGAAAAGGGAAGCGCGGCTGATTCCGAGGATCGATGCCAGTTCATCTCTGGAAACGTTCTTTCCAAACGCCCTGCCCTTATCCGGTTCCTCCAACAGGTACTGCACTAGCTTCTTCTTTCCGGACTGCATGGTCAGGAACTCGATCCTCCGGATCAGAAACTGCATTTTCCGATTGCAGAATCCGGCATACCGGAGTGCCAGTTCACTGTTTTTCTCCATGACCGCCAGAAGCTGGCTTTTCGGCATCGTCGCCAATGTGGTATCCGTACGGCACCGGAGTACTGTCGGAAATTCCGTGTTTGTTAAGAGATTTACCACTCCGAAACAGTCTCCCCTTTCCAATTGAGAGAGCAGGATCTCCCTCCCATCAAGGGCGATGCTGTAAACGTCCATACTGCCCTCCATGACAAGACCGATGATCTCCTCATTTTTCTGTCTGTCGCTCACGATCTGACCTTTATGACAATATTTCACATTCATACCAGAAACCGACAGATTGCAGCCGCCAAGCAAAGGGGATGCCTCGACAGCCGCCTTTATCTCTTCTTCTCTTATCATATGTCTCTCCTATGATCCGTCGTTAGTTAGTTGTATCTAACTAGAATGGTATCACAACAACAATTATTTTACAAGCCCAAAATATACCCCCGCCAGTCTCATTTGATACTGACGAAAAATCCCCGGCTCTGCTATGCTTTTTACATATTGTGACACGTTCTGTTCATTCAGGACAGACAAAGGAGTTGTAATGCCAAAGCATGTATTTTTATTTTCCGGATCTTCTGCAGTTGGAAAAACATCCATCCTGCGGTATCTGATCCCTTTCTTAGAAAAAGGAGGAATGCGGACAGCCATCTGTAAAATCGACTGCCTGTCCTCCAACGATGAATCTGTATATAAGAATCTCAATATCCCCACGGTAACAGGACTCAGCCGGGATATCTGCCCGGACCATTTTCTCGTATCAAATCTCCCAGAGCTCTGGGACTGGTGTGACAGCCTCGGGCGGGACTGCCTTCTTATCGAGACAGCCGGGCTCTGCCACCGTTGCTCTCCTGCGACAGAACTCTGTACCGCGGGATGTGTCCTGGACTGCACCGCCAGCAGCCACTCCCCGGAGCGCCTTGGTCCCATGGTCTCTGGCGCTGATTTCATTGTTCTCACAAAGATCGATATGGTCTCCCAGGCGGAGCTTGAGATCATCGAATGGCAGCTAAAAAAAATAAATCCGGGTGCCAGGATTTTCCCTGCGGACGGTCTCGCCGGATACGGGACAGAATTTTTAGGGGGCTGGCTTTTGGAGCGGCCGGAAATTGAATCCCTGAAGGAAGACCGGCTCCGCCACACCATGCCCGCCGGAGTCTGCTCCTACTGCGTCGGTGAACAGCGGGTGGGATCCGCCTACCAGCAGGGTGTCGTCGGCAAGATCTTTCAAGGAGGTATCCACAGATGAACTTTGAATCTTTGACGATTCTACCAGGAACCAACAAAGCCGGGAAACCGGAACATTTTGCCCCGGTCACACTCCATCCCGGCGAGCTCTGTGCCATCGCCGGAAACACAGGGGCTGGAAAAAGCCGTCTCATAAAAGACATTGAGCAGCTTGTAAACGGTGACGGAATCAGCAGGCGGGGCATCCTCATAAACAATGTCCCGGTCACCCTGGCAGACCGCTCCAGCCTCTCGAAGGAACTCATCGCCCATCTCTCCCAGAGCATGCGCTTCGTCCTGGATCTCAGCGTCCGGGAATTTTTAAAGCTCCACTGCCAGTGCCGGAACCATCCGGAGATCTCCCCGGATGATGTGTTAACCATGGCGAACCAGATCACGCCGGAGCCGGTTCTACCGGAAGAAAGTTTAAACCTCCTAAGCGGCGGCCAGACCCGGGCACTTATGATCGCCGACCTTGCCTGCATCTGTGACAGCCCTATCGTCCTCATCGACGAGATAGAAAACGCAGGAATCGACAAAAAAGCGGCGCTGCGGCTCCTCACCGACCAGAGCAAGCTTGTCCTCATCGTCACTCATGATCCCCACACTGCCCTGATGGCATCCACACGCCTCGCAATGAAAGGTGGGGAGGTCTGCCGGATCAGAAAGCGGACAGAGGCGGAAAAAACGCTTTATGCAGAGCTGGATGCTGCCTACGAGTGTCAGAAACATCTTCAGGAATTACTTCGACAAGGAGAAGAACTTTTATGACAACCATCAGACTTTACTGGAACAATATCTGCGTCCTGCACCGGCAGGAGCTGCAATTTTTAAATGAGATCCGGGAGGAACTCAGAAAGGATAACATCGACCTTGATATCACCTGCTTCGGTCTCGGATATGGCCGCCATATGTCCGACTATCTGAGGGAGGAAGATTCCGTCCTTCCAGATCTCGTGGTCTCCACGGATCTGGAAGTATTTGAGGATGAGCGGATCTGGAACCGTTTTAGAGAGCATGGACTTCTTCCATTAAAAGAGTTCTTCCCGGTAAAAGATATTCCGGAGCTTGGCGGACTCAAAAAAGCTTCCGCTCTCCTTCCCTATCTTGCGATTCCTCTCGTGTTTTACTCCGACGTGGAGCTTCTACGCCAGACCAGCATGGATGCCAGGAGCATTAACGCTAATTTTTTCACAGGAACCGATGCAGACAGTGAGCAAAGTATCTCTCTTAACCGGCTCGTTGAATCATCCTTTCCCCTCTCCTATGGCGGCATCAACAACTCTGCCGTAAAGACTGTCGCAAAGCTCACATGGGAGTCCTTCGGTATGGAAACAGCAAAACATTTTCTTACTGCATCAAATGTTTTCGACATGCCGATCCAGGCCTTTCATCAGGTTTCCATCGGTGCGTCACCTCTCGCCCTGGTTCCGTCCGTCTATGCGCTCCGGGCTGACGGCAAAAAAAATAAGGCCTATTGGCCTCTGGAAGGCGCTCCGGCAATCCCCTCCTATATCTGTGCGGGCACCTCGGTCCCGAAAGATGCCCTTTTCGCCGTCATAGAAAAGCTGCGCGGTCCGAGATTCAGCCACTTTTACACAACGAATGGATGCCTTTACAGCTGCGCTCCTGCCGATCCGCTGCCGGACCTCTCGTTCCTGGAAGGAAGCCGGACGAACCGGGGACTTCTCGTTCCGTCCGAATCATTCTTAAACTCCCTTCCCGCAGAAACTTTCTACAAAATGTATCACCGGGTGTTCCCGGCAGGCTCATAAAACGCCTCCCGCATATGCCCCACCGCCCGTTTTTCGATCCTCGACACATAGGACCGGGAGATCCCGAGCTTTTCCGCGATCTCCCGCTGTGTGTGTTCCTTTGTCCCGAACAGTCCATATCTCATGCGGATCACGGTCTGCTCCATATCCGTGAGATTTTCCTTGTACGCCTCGTAGAGGATCTTCACGTCCTGCTTGATGATCACAGTCTCAAGGACTTCCCTGTCCCCCGCCTCAAGGATATCCAAGAGGCTCACGGTCTCCCCGTCCTTATCCGCTCCGATGGGATCATAGATGGAAACTTCTCTGGAGAACTTCTTTCCGGTCCGGAACATCATTAGGATTTCATTCGCTATCCTCTCCCAACGGATACATAGGTTGCTCAACAGGGGGAAAATCCGCCTCTCCATCCACCGCAAAGAGGTAAACATAGGCATTTTTGCCGTCCCAGACCACCTTTTTGACGATGGTGCGCAGCAGGCGGCGTTTTTCCTCCAACGTGGCAGAATCCACCGCGCTGGCGAAGGATTCGATCATCTCCTGATGGAAGGCGAACTCCTGATGGAGCATCCGGCTCTGCTCGGTGAGGGCTTCCAACTCGGAAAGTCTTGCCTGCTGAGTCTCGCTCTCCCGATGCAGTTCGTCGATCTGCTCCATGACGTACTTTGCAGAGGTGTCGCTGGCAACGGACAAGGACTCCACCAGCCGTTTGATGCGTTCTTCCGTCTCGGCGTGTTTCTCCCGGAGCAGCGCAAGTTCTGCATCGTAACCCTCCTTGCTGCCGCTGATGACCTTCTTGGTCTGCGCCAGAAGCCGGGTAAGGGTCTCCTTGTCGGCAGACAGCTTGCGGATCTCCTCGATGATCTTGGCGTCCAGCGTGTTGCCGTTGCAGTTTTTCATAGAGCAGACTGTACCGTGGCTGCGCTCCTTGCTGGAGCACATATAGGTGTAGATCAGCTCACCGTCTGCCGTGCGGCGGTTGGTCAGCTTCGGGCGCATATAGTCGCCGCATTCGCCGCACCGCAGAAGCCCAGACAGCAGCGCCACGTTGCTACGGGGCCTGCGGTAACTCTTAGATTTGTTGACATCCAGCATGGCCTGCACCCGCACCCAGTCGCTGCCTGCGATGATGCCCGGATGCTTGCCCACCGCCACGATCCATTCCTCCATGGGACGGATCTGATTCGCCTTGCCGGGGCGCTGGAGGGTGCGGTTATAGGCCATGACGCCGTGCTCGCCGTCGAATTCCGAGCGTTCGGCAAACAGGTCAACATTGTTTTCTTTCAGATACTGATACGCCGTGTCGTCGGCGATCATATAGACCGGGTTCGTGAGAATGCCCCGGATGGCAAAGCGGGTGAACTGCTTGCCGCGCTTCGTGACGCAGCGATGCTCCAACAGGTACTGGTCGGTCTTACTTAGAGAGCCTGTCTCCATGAATACGGAGAAAATCGTTTTAACCAACTGAATTTCCTCTGGAATAGGCCCCAGCTTGCAGGCTTTTTTCACCTTGCCGTCCACCGTCACGCTGGACAGGCTTTCAGAGGCATATCCGGTGGGGGTCGTTCCACCCAGCCAGCGTCCGGTCTTGGACAGCTCATGCATGTTGTCCCGGATACGCTCGGCAATAGTCTCCCGCTCCAACTGGGAGAAGACGGACGCAATATACATCATGGCACGGCCCATGGGGGAGGACGTGTCGAACTGCTCGCGGATGGAAATGAAATCAATGTGCCGATCGCCCAGATCCTCGATGAGCTTTGCAAAGTCACCGATGTTGCGGCTGATGCGGTCAAGTCGATAGACCACGATGGCCGCAAACACGATCTCCTGCGAATCCTTCATCATTTTCTTGAACTGTGGGCGCTCCAGATTGCCGCCAGAAAATCCCTCGTCCTCATACACCAGCGCATTTTTCGCCGCTTTCTCACCAAAGTGCACGGCAATATACTGTCGGCACAGCTCAATCTGGTTCTCGATACTCTCGCCCTTCCCGGTAAATTTGGATTTGCGGGAATAGATAATATATTGCTTCTCCTGTGGCTTGTCTTTCATTTTCATATCGGCACCTCACGTTATTCGTTAGGATGTTAGAAATATTATGACGGATTGGAATCCATTAGAAAGGGGGGGCTATAGAAGAATATGAAAATATTTCTGAGAAAATGTTCTCTTTCTCCGGTTTTGAGCAAGAATCATGTCCTTGCGCGCCGTCAGCGTACGCTTCCACATTCTGCCAGCATGAGACGACAAAACAATATCCGCGGGCATATCAATCACGTGATAAATCGACTCACAATAAATCTATCTCATATTTCCAGGAAAATCGCTCCAAGACACGTCACTGTCCGTCAGAGTTTCTTCACCAAAACCACGGTGGATGCCGCAAAGGAGTTTTTCTCCGGATGCTGTTTTGGGAGTATGTTTGGCGTTGCTCCATCTGCATAAATGGCGATGGCGGTGAAATTTTGACTGAACTGTCATGACGGGGCGATCCCTAACAATTTGCATATGTAATTCGGCATTTACTGATTTCGGTAATATGCCTAGATGGCACGGGACGTCAAAAAAGAGCAACCCCCGAAACACTACGGTTTCGGGGGTTGACTGTGCCAACAACTCTTTTAAAGTTCAACAAATCACAGAACAATTTTTTGTTCTAATTAAAACGCTGGGAATATGGTCATTGCTATCGCAGTACCAAGCACGCCACGAATTATACCGTGAACAATACCAGCCTTAAACACTGTCTTTGCGCTGTAGCCGCCGGCGTTCATCGCCATGGGAACTACAGCAGTAGACAAAGGCGTGATAAGGGAGGACATAGAGGCCAGGGCACACAGGATCACGGGGCCTCTGGGATCACAGCCCATCGCACCGCAGGTGATGACCGCCAGTGGAACCAGGACGGTGCTGACAGCACGGTTATACAGTAAAGACGTCATGATATAACCGACCGCATAAAACGCAAACCCTATAATATAACCGTTTGTCACACCGCTCAGCACTCCAGCCAGCCAATTGCCAAGCTGTTCCGCCGCGCCGGTTTCCGCCAGGGCGGAACCCAAAACGGTGACACCGATGTAGAGCAAAATCGTACTCATATTCAGGTTATCGATCGCTTCCCTCTCTGTCAGAACGCCGGAAATTACAACTACCACAGCACCAGCCAGAGTGATCTGCCAAGAGGGGAGCCCAGCCATCAGACCAATGATCACTGCGATAAATACACCATACCCCAGCACCTCGCGCATCGGACTAAGGGGTTCTTTCTCCTGCATTTTCCGCGCTGTGACATTGCCCAGGGCCGTCTCAGGATTGTCAGGCAACATTTTGGGAGTGATAAAAACAGCAACCAACATTGTAACAATGCCTACCGGCAGAAAGACCAGTGTTTCGCTCCACATGCCAAGCTGACTGGCGGTCCAGCCATAAGATTCCAGATAGCCGTTTTGGGTGACATACCAGGCGGCATAGGGGCCGATAGGTTCAATAATAAAACTTGTGGACACACAGGCAACGGCAATAGGGTACATCATCTTGGATGGGCTAATCTTCATGCGGTCACACATATTCTGTACCAAGGGATACACCAGCGCAAAGAGGGCCACAATGCTGGGCACAAACTGACCCAGAATACAGGTGATGACCATATATGTAGCCAGCACCTTGGTAAAGGAGCCGTCCGTCACCTTATACAGCATCTGGGATATCCGATTGATCATCTGAGTACGGGTCAGACCCGCAGCTACCACGAACATAGAAGCCATAGTGACAACCGTTGAGTTGCCAAAAGAACTCAGCGCAGTTTTGGACTCTACACATCCAGTCACCACCAACAGCACCACAATCAGCATTGCGCTGAACGACATGGGGATCTTCTTGATGAAAAACAGTACGATCATCAGGGCGAAGAGCAGCAGACAAAGTGTCATTTGATTCATAGATATTCCTCCTGTTAAAATATTCGTGAAACCGTCAAGAGATATGAGGTTTTACATCGTCTGGGATTGGGGAATCATATTTCCGGCCTCCGGTGCGCCTGTACAGTTCCTCCTGTGCTCTCCGGAGGATGTCCTGATTCTCCAATACATCAATGGCAGATCCAGCCATCACCTTTGCAGCGTAGAGCATCCCTTTCTTGGCCATCGAGCTTTTCCCCACAGCCACCATCTGCCAGGAGTGCATTGCCACTCCGGCGGGCATGGTCGCCGCATTGATCTGGGCGACCGGGCAGTTCCAGCTTACATCACCCACATCAGAGGAAACAAAGCCCTGCCGCTCCCGTGCCAGAGGCAGTGGGACTGCATGGATCAGGGAATCCATATCCGCCTGAAAGCGCTTTTGATCCTCTGGATCCGTTGCCTCTGCCGCCAGTGCATCAAAATAAGTGCTGGTTTTCGTTAATGTCGCCCGGAACTGTCGGGCCTGTTCCAAATCCGCATCGTCAAAAGCCTGCGGAGGTATCTGCTCCAGATTACGCTGCATGACATGATTGAGCTCTGTGTTGATAATCGAATTTGAACACGCTTTGATGAATTCAATATCCACTGTAGTTTCCGTCATCAAGGCCGCCCCCTGGGCTATGTTGTTTACCCGTCTGTAAAGCTCCTTGACCTGGGGGAGCTGTCGTGCCCGCAGAAGATAAAGCCCTTCCGCATAGGCCTGTACTGTTCCGGGAGCGTTTCCCCCAGAATTTGTAATGGCGTAATGGATCCGGGTGTCCGTGGGAACATGCTCCCGGAGATACTGTACACCAGTATTCATCAACTCCAGAGCATCCAGCGCACTGCGGCCCAATTCAGGGGTCATGGCCGCATGGGAGGCCACTCCGTGGAAGTGGTAGCAGATCTGGTAATTGGCCATGGTGCTTTCCGTGGCCACGCTATTGACTTCGCCGGGATGCCAGCAAAAAGCCGCGTCCACCCCATCAAATACACCGTCCCGCGCCATAAACCCTTTTCCGGAACCGCCCTCCTCAGCCGGACACCCAAAAAACTTTACAGTACCTGGCAGTTTATTATCCTCCAGATACTTTTTTACGCCAAGCGCCGCAGCCAGCGCGCCTACACCCAACAGGTTATGTCCACAGCCGTGGCCTGGTCCGCCCTCCGTTACAGGGCACATTCTGGTAACATTGGCCTGCTGACTCAAACCGGGCAGCGCATCAAATTCGCCCAAGAAACCAATGACAGGTTTTCCGCTTCCATAAGTGCCAGAGAATGCAGTTTCAATGCCCGCTAGTCCCTGTTCCACTTGGAATCCCAGTTTCTCCAGCATGCGGCAGTATAAGCGGGCAGCAAAATGCTCATGATAGCCCGTTTCCGGATGATCCCACAGCGCATCACTCATGGACTCCAGCAACTCCTTGCAGGCATCAATGTTTTCCAGCGCTGATTGTTTTTTCAACTCCATTCGATTGCTCCTTTCCCATTTCATTTACTGCATATCTTTATATAATTAAAGACATATTTTGGAAACAACATAATTATACAATTTCTGCCTAATTTTAGCAAGTATCGAATATATACCATTTTTATTTTCTCTGTTTTATATAAATATTAGACTTTATCATTGTATAAAACGACATATTAAGGTCTAATTATAGTCATATTTCAGTCATATAAGGCTTTGGTAGTGATTTGCGACATATTTTCCGACACTCTCTTGCACCTGAGGACTTTATCAGATATAATATAAATTAACCTGTTGTGCTAGATAAAATAATATAA
>NZ_QWGO01000022.1:0-58145 GCF_003435535.1 Desulfotomaculum sp. OF05-3
GCCACAAGTGTTACAAAAAAGCTTGACCACAACACAAAAACAAAGGATTTTAGCCCCCTATTGTTTGCACTCTGTTTGCAAAGGCGCGAAATTTGGCGTTAGCCAAAAGTTCAATTCCCGTCGAGACTTAATTATATTCATGGTATCGTGGACATAGTTTACCATACATAGAGGTTCATTACAAGAGGTATTGAGCCAGTGAAAGTGCCTGTTTTATCTTTCTCAGGAAAGGTAAAGCAGGCACTTTTTTTCATATCTAAACTTAGAAAGAAATGAGGTGAAATCATGAATACACAGATTATTGCCATAGCCAACCAAAAAGGTGGTGTCGGCAAAACAACCACTTGTGCCAATCTTGGAATTGGTCTGGCGCAGTCCGGGAAGAAAGTCCTTCTGATTGACGGAGACCCACAGGGAAGCCTGACCATCAGCTTGGGCAATCCTCAGCCTGATAAGCTGCCCTTTACACTGTCAGACGCTATGGGCCGTATTTTGATGGATGAACCAATTCGTCCCGGCGAGGGTATCCTGCACCACCCTGAGGGCGTAGACCTGATGCCTGCGGACATCCAGCTATCTGGTATGGAGGTATCTCTGGTAAACGCTATGAGCCGAGAAACCATTCTGCGACAATATCTGGACACGCTGAAGGGGCAATACTCCCATATCCTTATTGATTGCCAGCCCTCCCTGGGTATGCTTACGGTCAATGCACTGGCTGCCGCTAATAGGGTTATAATCCCCGTCCAGGCAGAGTATCTTCCAGCTAAAGGTTTGGAGCAGCTTTTGCAAACTATCAATAAGGTTCGCAGACAAATCAATCCCAAGCTGCAAATTGATGGGATTCTGCTGACGATGGTAGACAGCCGAACCAATTTTGCCAAAGAAATCTCCGCTCTTCTGCGCGAAACCTATGGCAGTAAGATCAAGGTGTTTACATCAGAAATTCCTCATTCTGTCAGGGCTAAAGAAATCAGTGCTGAAGGAAAAAGCATTTATGCCCATGATCCTAATGGCAAAGTGGCTGAGGGCTACAAAAATCTGACGAAGGAGGTATTGAAACTTGAAAAGCAGCGCGAAAAAAATAGAGCTGGCCTCAGTAGATGACCTGTTTTCTACAGAAGAAAGTCGGCAAGACGAGCAACTGGAAAAAATTCAGGAAATTCCCCTATCTGAACTGCATCCGTTCAAGGATCACCCCTTCAAGGTCAAGGATGATGATGCAATGATAGAAACCGCAGACAGCATCAAAAAGTATGGTGTGTTGGTTCCTGCGATTGCCAGACCACTGCCTGATGGCGGTTATGAGCTGGTAGCCGGTCACAGACGCCGCAGAGCCAGCGAATTGGCCGGAAAAGAAACCATGCCTGTCATTGTGCGCGACTTGGATGACGATGCTGCCACAATTATTATGGTTGACAGCAATTTGCAGCGAGAAAATCTGCTCCCCAGTGAAAGGGCTTTTGCCTACAAAATGAAGCTGGAAGCCATTAAACATCAAGGAGCAAGAACAGACCTGACTTCTGTTCAAGTTGAACAGAAGTTGAGCGCCAGAGACCAGGTGGCAAAAGAAGCCGGTGAACGAAGCGGTATCCAGGTAATGCGATATGTTCGTTTGACTGAACTGATTCCAGAGCTTTTGGATATGGTGGATGAAAAGAAAATCGCATTTAACCCAGCCTATGAACTCTCTTTTTTGAAACCGGACGAACAGCAAATGCTGGTGGAAACAATGGACTATGAGCAGGCTACCCCTTCTCTCTCTCAGGCTCAGCGAATGAAAAAGTTCAGCCAGGAAGGGAAATTGTCAGAAGATGTGATGCTTGCCATCATGTCAGAGGAAAAAAAGGGTGATCTGGATAAAGTGACCTTGAGCAGCGATACCTTGCGAAAGTATTTCCCCAAAAGCTATACACCGGCCAAAATGCAGGAAACCATTATTAAACTGCTGGAACAATGGCAGAAAAAACGCCAACGAGATCAGGAACGATGAAGGGAGAGCCTATGAAAGATATTGCAGCAAGGGAACTGAAAGGCCACAACATTCTTGCAGTGGAGCGATTTTGGGACAGCACTTTCTGGATGATTGAGTTTACTGTCTTGCGCCCTACTGCTTATGGAGAACCTGGTGACGAAATGAGGCTTTTTCTCACAGAGGACGGGTATCAGTCAGCTCTGCAAAGCCAGCAGCGTCGAGAAATCAAAATTAAGAGATATGCCCATGTTATTGAGGGGCATATCCTCGACTTCAAGCCTAAAAAACACCGTCGTTCATAACCGATACAACGAAAGGAAAGGAATGAATATGTGTACTGTAAGAGAAATCCGAGAAGCTATTCAAGAAGATTGCCGCTCACAGCGTGATATGGAATCCACCGAGATTGACCGTGTTTTTCAAACCTTACCATTTTCTCAGGAAAGGGATCTGTTTGATAAACCACCAATGCCAAAACGCCCCTACCGACGCAAGAAAAAAGATACAGACAGACCCTAACCGCTGCCACAATTCTTTTATGAATTGCGGCTTTTTTCATACCTGAGAAATGAAAGGAGTGAAGTAAATGGCTGTTTTTCGTGTAGAACGCACTGGCGATTACACGGTTATGAGCAATTTTCATCTAAAAGACAAACGACTTTCTTTGAAGGCAAAGGGTCTCTTGTCGCAAATGTTATCTCTGCCTGATGACTGGGATTATACGCTGTCAGGACTCAGCTATATCAATCGAGAAAGCAAAGATGCAATCCGCTCTGCTGTCAATGAGCTTGAAACAGCCGGATACATTCGGCGCAGACAGACAACTGATGCTTCTGGTAAATTCGCAGCCAATGAGTATACCATTTTTGAGCGTCCCATCGAGGGAGAACCGATGTTGGATAAGCCGTTGTCGGAAAACCCGATAACGGTAAACCCGTCAGCGGTAAATCCGTTACCGGAAAATCCAACACAATTAAATACTAAGAAATCAAATACCCAAAAACAAAATACTCATGGATCAAATACCGATTCCATTCCCTTCCGGGAAACAGCGGCGGTAATACCGCCGGAACGGAAAGGAAGGGATGCGATGTCTGTCACAGAGATAGAAAATTATCGGGAATTGATTTTGGAGAATATCGAGTATGATTGTCTGAAGCAGCGTTATCCTCTCTACCTGGATGACCTGAATGAGATCGTAGAGCTGTTGGTAGAAACGGTCTGTGCCAAACGAAAGACCACCCGGATCTCTGGTGCGGACTTTCCTCATGAAATTGTACGCTCCCGCTTTTTGAAGCTGGACAGCTCTCACATCGAGTTTGTCATGGACTGTCTGCAAAAGAACACCACCCAGGTACACAACATCAAGCAGTACCTGCTTGCAGTGCTGTTCAACGCTCCTACCACCATGAATAACCACTACACTTCACTGGTAAATCACGATATGCACGCAGGCGGCTGGTAATCAGCCGCTTTTGTATTACACCAAAGGAGGCACAGCATGAATCAGATTGAAATTTTCAATAGTCCAGAGTTCGGAAGCATTCGCACTTTGGAACAGAATGGCAAAGTATTATTTTGCGGTACAGATGTGGCAACAGCGCTGGGATATACCAATCCACGCAAAGCCGTCCGCGACCATACCAGGGGTGGAACGAAATGTTCCATAGGGGTCCAGACTGGGAAAAAGGCAGATGGAAGCCCCGCGGTACAAATGGTCGAAATGCTCTTTATCCCCGAAGGTGATCTATATCGTCTGATCGCCCATAGTAAACTGCCGTCAGCGGAACGGTTTGAACAATGGGTGTTTGATGAAGTTCTACCTGCCATTCGCAAGCACGGAGCCTATCTCACAAAAGAGAAGTTGTGGGAGATAGCCACTTCTCCGGAAGCTCTGATAAAGCTCTGCTCCGAGCTGCTTGCTGAGCGGGAAGAAAATGCGTCGCTACGAGAGGAAAATGCCCTGCTGGAGAGTAAGGCAGCCTTTTATGATTTGTTCATCGACCTCAATCACAGTACCAACCTCCGCACCACCGCCAAAGAGTTGCTTGTCCCGGAGCGTCGGTTTGTCCGTTTCCTTCTGGAAAAGCGTTTTGTGTACCGCACCGCATCCGGTAATGTACTGCCCTATGCAAAGCCAGCCAATGAAGGACTGTTTTGTGTCAAAGACTACTGCAATCACGGGCATATCGGCTCCTATACGCTGATAACCCCGCAAGGCAAACTCTACTTTGCTCAGCTGAGAGACATGATTTTGATGGTTGTATGAGAGTGGGAAAGGAAGTGAGTTTTATGCCAGAAGGCAAAACAATCGGTCAGCTGATGGAAGAAATGCGCCAGAAAGCTGGAGCGCAGAACTATCACGGCCATGACTACATGGATCTCCAGCGATTTGCTGAGAACACCCGGCACATGATTATTTTTGATGTGCTGACGCATGACTCCCCGGTGGGCTGGAAAGGTGAACGAACCCGCCTGTTTTTGTCAGATAAGGGCTATGAAAAAGCTCTGGACAGTCAGGCAAAGGGACAGATCAAGATTCTCAGTCATGCAAAGGTCAGAAATGGAGATTTGCTCTATGACCGTTCTGAGCAAATTCGTTGAGGGCGGTTCGATGAAGAAATACCTTCTCCGGCGGCTGGTGGTCCCGCCTTAGAAATAAATGCACCACCCCTGCACATTTTGTGGAAAGGAGGCGATGAAAATGCAGGAAGAAGTGGAAAACAGGACTTTAACGCTGGTTGTCAGCGGAACAAAGTTCACCGGCAGGCTGCTCAAAGCCGCCATCAGCAAGTACCTTGCCCACCGCAAGGAAAAGAAGCTGCAAAAGCAGAGAAGCCGTGACGCGCCTGTGAAGCCCCAGGGCAAGCAGACGGTGAAACAGCTGATTGGTCAAAACCAAGGGGTTTCCAACATCGAGATCACCGACCCCTCCATCAAGGAGTTTGAGAAGATCGCCCGGAAATACGGCGTGGACTATGCGGTGAAGAAGGACCGCAGCAGCTCCCCACCCAAGTACCTGATCTTTTTCAAGGGTCGGGACGCGGATGCCCTGACCGCTGCTTTTACCGAGTACACCGGGAAAAAGGTCAGAAAGGCGGAGAAATCCGAGCGCCCGTCCGTGCTGGCAAAGCTGAGCCAGTTCAAAGAACTGGTAAAACACGCCGTCGTGGACCGGAACAAGCGGAAGGAGCTGGAACGATGAAAAAGCAGCTGAACATCAAAAAGCTCATTTTGCTGAATCTGCCGTATATCCTGATGGGGCTTTTCTCCACCAACTTCGGTGAAGCGTGGCGGATGGCCGTGGGTGCGGACGCTTCGGCAAAAATGCTCTCGTTCTTCTCCACGCTGCCGGTGGCGCTGGCCAGCTGGTGGCCCAGCCTGCACCCGCTGGACCTGCTGGTGGGCCTGTGCTGCTGCGGCGGCCTGCGGCTGGCTGTGTACCTGAAAAGCAAGAACGCCAAGAAGTACAGGCACGGCATGGAATACGGTTCCGCCCGGTGGGGAACCCATGAGGACATTACACCCTACATCGACCCGGTATTCCAGAACAATGTGATTCTGACGAAAACGGAGAGCCTGACAATGAACAGCCGCCCCAAGGACCCAAAGACCGCCAGAAACAAAAATGTGCTGGTGATTGGCGGCTCCGGTTCCGGTAAGACCCGCTTCTGGCTCAAACCGAATCTGATGCAGATGCACAGTTCCTATGTGGTCACAGACCCGAAGGGAACCATTTTGGTGGAGTGCGGAAAAATGCTCCAAAGGGGCGCACCCAAGCTGGGGAAAGACGGAAAGCCTATGAAGGATAAGCACGGCAAGGTCATTTATGAGCCGTACCGAATCAAGGTCCTAAATACCATTAACTTCAAGAAGTCCATGCACTATAACCCTTTCGCCTATATCCATAGCGAAAAGGACATCTTGAAGCTGGTAACAACGCTGATCGCCAATACCAAAGGCGAAGGCAAGGCCGGAGACGATTTCTGGGTAAAAGCAGAAACCTTGTTGTACTGCGCGCTTATTGGCTATATCCATTATGAGGCTCCGGTGGAGGAACAAAACTTCTCCACCCTCATTGAGTTCATCAACGCCATGGAAGTCCGTGAGGATGACGAGGAGTTCAAAAACCCCGTAGACCTGATGTTTGATGCACTGGAAGCCGAGAAGCCAAACCACTTTGCGGTGCGCCAGTATAAGAAATATAAGCTGGCCGCCGGTGTTGTATGCTCTAAAAGACTTCTTAATCAAGCGGTTGGGAAGTCTCTTAGAACACACAACCTAAAACCGAAGAAAGGAGCGCAAGTTATGAGAAAAAACGAGAAAATCACAGCTCTGTACGAACGATTGAGCCGTGATGACTTGGGCAAAGATGATGACCAACAGCGTGAGAGCAATTCCATTTCCAATCAAAAAGCTATGTTGGAGGAGTTCGCCGCACGGCAGGGCTTTACAAACATTGTCCATTTCACGGACGATGGCATTAGCGGCACCTGCTTTGACCGTCCCGGATTTTTGGCAATGATGAGAGAGGTTGAAGCCGGGAATGTGGAGTATCTGTGTATCAAGGACATGAGCCGCATGGGTCGTGACTATCTGAAAGTCGGTCAGATTATGGAAATCCTGCGTCAGCGTGGCGTTCGCCTTATCGCCATCAATGACGGCGTGGACAGTGCCAGAGGTGATGATGATTTTACCCCTTTCCGCAACATTATGAACGAGTATTACGCCAGAGATACCAGCCGTAAAATCCGTTCCACTTTCCAGTCCAAAGGCAAGTCCGGCAAGCACCTTACAGGCACGGTCATTTACGGCTATCTCTGGAACGAAGCCAGAGACCAATGGTTGGTTGACCCCGAAGCCGCCGAGATGGTCAAGCGCATCTTTGCCATGACGATTGACGGCTACGGTCCGTATCAGATCGCCAGCAAGCTGAAAGAAGAAAAAGTCCTCATTCCGTCCGCTTACCTTGCCCGGCACGGCGAGGGCGTGAACAAAAATAAGACCTTCAAAGATGTGTACGGCTGGGGTTCTTCCACCATCTGCAACATTCTTGAAAAGCGTGAATATCTGGGACACACCATCAACTTCAAGACCCGAAAGCACTTCAAGGACAAGAAAAGCCATTATGTCCCGGAGGACGAATGGACGATTTTCGAGAATACCCATGAAGCTATCATTGACCAGCAGACCTTTGACCTTGTGCAGAAAATCCGTGGGAATGTCAGACGCTACCCAGACGGCTGGGGCGAAGCGGCTCCCCTCACGGGCTTGCTCTATTGCGCCGATTGCGGTGGCAAGATGTATGTCCACCGCACCAACAACGGCAAGCGTATTTCTCAATATACCTGTTCCCAATACAGCAAAGTCCCAGTTGGAAAGCTCTGCACGACACAGCACCGTATCAATGAAGATGTGGTACTGTCCCTTGTCTCTGAAATGCTGAAAGCCATTGCCGAGTATGCGAAGCATGACCGAGCCGAGTTTGTCCGTGTGGTGCAGGAAGCGCAGTCCAGCCAGCAGACGGCAGAGGTCAAGAAACAGCGGACACGCCTTGCCACCGCAAAGCAGAGAGTTTCCGAGCTGGAAGTCCTGCTCTGCAAAATCTATGAGGACAACATTTTAGGAAAGCTGTCCGACAGCAGATACGCCACTCTGGACGCTCAATACGAAAAGGAACAGTCCGAGCTTACCGTTGAAATCTCCGATCTGGAAAAGGCTATCAAGAGCTACGAGAAGCACGAAAAGGACGCTGACCGTTTTATCGCTCTGATTGACAAGTATGAGAACTTCGACAAGCTGACCATTGCCATGCTCAATGAGTTTATTGAGAAAATCCTTGTGCATGAGCGTGACCGCAAGGGCAGTATTCAGACCACACAGGAGGTCGAGATTTACTTCAATTTCGTGGGTCGTTTCGTTCCCCCTGCGTTTGGCGAAGTGGAGCTTACCCCGGAGGAATTAGAGGAAATCCGCAAGCGTGAGGAACGCAAGGACAGGCTCCACCAGAACTACTTGAAGCGGAAAGCCAATGGTAAACAGAAAGAGTATGAGGAGCGCACGAAAGCCAAGAAAAAAGCGGAGATTGAAGCCAGAAAACAGGCAATCCGCACCGAGGATATTGCCAGAGGGGTATTTATCCCGGTGAGCAGTTTGCCGCAGCTGGGACCGAGAAAGGGAGCGTGATTTTATGAAAGAGTTGAAACCGAGAATCCATGAGAACGGTATGGACTATGTGTTGGTGGGCGACTACTATGTGCCGGACTTGAAGCTGCCGGAGGAACGCCGACCTATTGGGCATTGGGGACGCTTGCACCAGTCCTATCTGAAATTGCACCGTCCCATGCTTTACAACGAGCTAATTTTGTCCGGCAGCCTCCACACCGTCGTTGCCGATCTGAACGAGCAGGCGGCAGACAGGCTGGACTTGATTATCCGGCAGATGATGAAAGCCGAGGGCGTGACCGAAGCCATGAAAGCGGAAAATCAGATGTTATGGGTGCAGTCAATGAACTCCATCCGCTGCCGGGCAGAGGAAATCATCAAGACGGAACTAATCTACTGTTGAGAGAGGTAAAGCTATGATTTTGGAAGCCATGTATAATGGGGAGTTTTATCCCTGCGAGACAGTTGTACCTACATCACCGGAATACCGAAAGGCAGTCATAGCTTGTGAAAAGCTCATGGAGCAGTTGTCCCAGCGGCTCAGCAAAGAGGACTATGAGCTGGTGCAGGAACTCCGGGCGCAGACAGCAATCGCCCAATGTGAAGAAAGTGAAAGTCACTTCAAGTATGGCTTTTCCGCTGGGCTGATGTTCAGCAGGAAGCCCATGAACAAGTGCAGCAGAAGAAAGAAAAATGGATGAAGAAAGCCGCCTGAGCAGAAAGAAACTGTTCGGGCGGTTTCAGCATTCGCCAGTAGATTTATTCACACTCTTGTGATAAAATTTACTACAATCAAGAGCGTGATAGCACTAATTTTATGGGGGGATGCTTAATGAATAGAATTTTGAAAAAATTTTTACAGCGGGGTGTCGATTTAAGTCCTGTGGGAGTTGAACTCCGTGAGGATAATACAAATTATTTTTGTACCCCAAAAGGGGCATCGGTTTTTGGATGGGCAGGGATAGATGGTATCCACTTCTGTTTCATTCGTGGATTTGGAGAGATGGTTTTCTCTGTCAGCCCCATGAATACTTCTCCTGATTATGTTCATCCAGTAGCTGAAAATTTTACCGACTTTCTGCGGCTTATACTGGCTTGTGGTGATGTGGCGGCAGTGGAACAAGCGTGGATGTGGAACGAAGCACAGTTTGAAGCCTTTCTCAATGAAAACCCTACAACCCAGGAACAACAGCAAACTTTATCGGAAATTTCAGAGAAGATGAATTTGTTGCCTATGGAACAACCGTGGACATATATCAAAAACCTGCAATCTTCCTTTGATTACAGTCAGATTAAATACACAGAAGATTATTACGATAATGATATGACTTCAGAAGCAGAATTGGTTGCCCCTGAATGGAAGGTCTACTTTGATGGAGATTTCTGGGGACATCGAGGTAAAGACCGTGCCGGAAAAGAGATCAAGCTGGATAAACAATTCGATTGGGCTGGATATCATTGGGTAATTCCGGCAGCTTATTCATGTAGCAAAGGACTTGTCGTTGATTTTTGTATGCGAGTTGATTCAGAAAGCATCCGTGACTTCATGAAAAAATGGAATCTGGACTGGGAAAATGACTCATGTGAAAATTTTACCCGTGAGCAACAGATGCAGATGGAATGGGAAAACCCACTTTGTTTTAACTTCAAACCTTGCTTGAAGTTAAACGAGAAAATATTACAGACAACCCATGGCTGCGCTGTGAGCTTTAATCCTTGTCTGCCAGATGGCGTTATCAATGAGTTGGAAGCAAAATGGGCAATCGACCATTATGGGCTGGATAGTACTTATGGCTGGGTCATATGCAGAGACGTATTTCCTTGGGGAACCAAGCATCACCCTGAAATCAATAAACTTTTTCTTACAATGGAGCAGCAACCAGGACAAGTTCCAGGCTCACATTTCAAAGTTCACGCACCCGGAGATTCATTTATGTTTTCCCATCCTGTTAGCGGAATAACCCATACACTGACCGTGCAGGAAATAGAACAGCAGACAGTTCCTCAAAATAGTTTTGGTTCTGATCGCTGGATTTATCCGACACATTATATTGCCATGAGTTATACACTTACCCCTGAACCGATGGAGAACATTTCGGTTTTTGATTGTGATGAAGGCGATAGACCGATAGAAGTTACACCAGACGATCATTCGTTCCGTCCAGTTGGCAGTAGTTCCTGTTTTGTTGTTGGTGTTATTGGTGGTGCAGATGGTCCGACAGCAGTTATATATGGAACAAATTCACAAGAAAAACTTCATGCTGCTTGTTCTGCTCTGCACTTTGAACCGGTTGGTGATGATGTCGAGTGGCGTATCGTGTTCAATGTTACGCAGTTTGACAAAGAAACATTCCCAATTATCTAAAAATACCCTTAGAACTCTAAGGGCGCACTTCTATACTCTCCTATCGGGAGTATCGTGCGTCCTGCGGAGCTTCATTCTCCGTCAGCAGAAGAAAACTGCATGACCGAGAATGTTGCGTCACTTCGTTCCGTCAAGGTGGCTACACCCCCTTGCGCCGCTAAAGCGGCTATCCCCTGTGGACTTGCCGTCCGCAAACGGTTTTGACAAACCGTTCGCCGCCAGCAAGTTTGAAAATCAAGAATCTTAATTTGATAAAGGAGTGTGATTCTATGAAAAAGAAATTACCCATAATCCTCTTGGGTGTTATTTTGGCTTGTGTGTTGGTTTTCGGTTTCCTTTATGCAAACAATGACATTGGTAAAACCGCAAACAGTTTAGAAGCAGACATTCGCCAATCTCAAAAAATTTTGGATGATTGGATTGTTGATGGAAGCATTTCCGACACAATGGCTGCATTTATTTCTTACCCACAGGACAAGACAGACCACACTTTTTCTGTCTATGTAAATCGCCCTGGCTTGTCTTTTGGATATTTCTTCCGTAGTGGTGGAGATATAGTTGAGGTTGATGATTACATTGCAGAGTTTGTTGTTGAGGGAAATAACGAAAGGGCATTTATCTCAATGAATACCCAAAATATTGTTCGACTTGAAGTAGATGATGGCAACGGCATTCAGGTGATTGATATTGATAGTGGCAAGCCTTTCGCCATTGTCCTGCCCCTCAATGTAGGAAACATCTGTTTCTATGATACGAATGGAAATGTTGTGGAATATCTTCGCCAACAACTTTGACCAACTTCAATTTACCGAACTGAACACAACAACTGAATACCGAAAAACTGACCGTTGACTGGTCGCAATCTGCGAAAAGTTGACGGTCTTTTTTTATCCCCAAAATCAAAAATAGGAGGTCAATCACAATGACAAAACCGAAAACCCTTGACCAGCTCCGAGCCGAAAAGGAACGGGCCGAGACGCAGCTTGCACAGGAACAGCACAAGCTCAACCGTCTTGAGAACAGAAAGAAATATCTGGAGAAAGGCGAAAGGCAGAAACGCACCCATCGTCTTTGCAATCTGGGCGGCACGATTGAGAGCCTTGCCCCGGAGGTCAAAGATCTCACACGCACCGAAATGACAGAGCTGATGGAACAAATCTTTTCTTTGTCCGAAGTCCAGCGAGCCGTCCGTCACATGGCGATTACCCACATCAGCCAAGCAAACAGAGAAAAGGAGTTGAAAGCCGATGGCACTATTTCATCTGAGCGTCACGCAGACTAAGCGAAGCGCAGGACAGTCCGCTATTGCTTCTGCCGCCTACCGTGCCGGGGAGCGATTGTATAGCGAGTATTACGGCGAATACAGCGACTACACCAGAAAGGGCGGCGTGATCTGCTCTGACATTCTCCTGCCGTCCCATGCACCGCCCGAATACGCAGACCGCCAGACCCTATGGAACGCCGTGGAAAAAGCCGAGCGTGGAAAGAACGCCCAGCTTGCATACAGCTTTGACATTGCCTTGCAGAATGAATTTTCCCTTGAGGAAAACATCGCTCTTGCAAGGCAATTTTTATTGGAGAACTTTGTGAGCCGGGGCATGGTGGTTGACTTCGCCGTACACCAGCCAGACCGGGAGGACGGCGGCATACCAAACCCGCATTTTCATGTGCTTTGCCCTATCCGCCCCATCGAGCAGGACGGCAAATGGGGGCTAAAGCAACGCCGGGTGTATGAGCTGGACGAGGACGGCAACCGTATCCGAGACCAGAACGGCGAGTTTGTTTTCAATGCCGTTCCCACTACCGACTGGGGCAGTCCCGAAACGCTGGAACATTGGCGTGAAGCATGGGCGGAACTATGCAACGCCAAGTTTGCAGAGAAAGGGCTTGATGTTCGCATCGACCACCGAAGCTATGAGCGTCAGGGCGTGGAGCTTCTTCCCACCGTCCATGAGGGCGCAACCGTCCGGGCGATGGAGAAGAAAGGCATACGCACCGAAAAGGGCGAGTTCAACCGCTGGATCAAGGCAACCAATGCCGTTATCCGGGACATCAAGAAGAAAATCGCTCTCCTGTTCGATTGGATTGCCGAAGCAAAAGCAGAGCTTGCCAAGCCGCAGGCCCCCGACCTTGTTTCTCTGCTGAACGCCTATTACACCCAGCGCAGAGCCGGGGCGTATTCGCAGAAAGGCAAGGTCAGCAATCTAAAGGAGATGAACGAGACTTTCAATTATCTCCGGGCAAACGGCATTTACTCCCTTGAAGATTTGGAAAGCCGTGTCAGCGAACACAGTGCTGCCACAGAGAGCTTGAAGAAAACGCTGGACGAACAGACCGCCCGAATGAAAGCAATTAAGCAGCTCTATGACAGCTCCGCTGCTTTCCAGAACTTGAAGCCTGTCTATGACGGCTTGCAGAAAATCAAGTTTGAGAAGCCCAGAGCCAAGTACAAGGCAGAGCATGAAGCGGAACTGATACAGTTCTACGCCGCCAGACGAAAGCTGACCGAGGAGTTCCCGGACGGCAAGGTGGATATGAAAAAGCTGTCCGACAAGTATGACGAGCTGGAACAGGCGCACGAAACCACCTATGGCGAGTTTAAGGCTGTCAGAGACGATTTGCACCGCCTTTGGAAGGTCAAGTCATGTGTAGATACTGCCGCCCGATTTAACGAGCGTACAGAGGAACAAAAGCTCCAAAATCGACCCCAAACACGACAGAAAAAGGAGGAACTATCCCGATGAATTACACCCAAGCACAGATTGACCGGGCAAATGCCGTCAGTCTGGAAGATTTTCTCCGCACACAGGGAGAGACACTGATAAAAAGCGGACGAGAATACCGCTGGAAAGAACATGACAGTCTGACCGTCCGGGGAAACAAGTGGTTTCGCCACAGCCAGAGCAGGGGCGGCTATCCCATTGATTTTGTCATAGAGTTTTACGGCAAGTCCTTTCCCGAAGCTATCCAGATGTTGACCGGAGAAAACGGTGAGGGACAGACTGAAGCCACCACAGCACCGCCCACAGCGTTCCACTTGCCCTTGCACAACCGAACAGCCGACAGAGCAATTCAATATCTTTGCGAAAGCCGAGGTCTCGACCCGAAACTGGTTGAGACTTTTCTTCTTTCCGGGGATATTTATGAGGACGCAAAGCGGCACAATGTTGTCTTTGTCGGCAGAGACCGAAACGGCACACCGAGATACGCCCATGTGCGAGGAACGGCAGACACATTCAGACAGGATATTACCGGGTCTGACAAGTCCTATCCGTTCCGCTATGAGGGAAACGGCAACCAGCTCTTTGTCTTTGAAGCGCCGATAGACCTTTTGTCCTTTATCTGCCTTTATCCGCAGGACTGGCAGACAAGGAGCTATCTTGCCCTGGGCGGCGTTTCTGGCAAAGCCCTTGACCGTTTTCTTTCTGAGCGCAAGGACACCCAAAAAGTGTTCCTCTGCCTTGACAGCGACACCGCAGGAAATGAAGCTTGTACCCGACTGGCACAGTCCATTCCCTGCGAGATCGCCGTCATTCGCCTTGTCCCGGCAAGGAAAGACTGGAACGATGTTCTCCGCCAGCAAGGGAATATTCCGAGCCGCAAATTCATAGCCGAGACAATCACGCTGCGAGAGCTGCCAACCGCCCAGCCTGTCCCAATGCTCCGTATGGCTGATGTGGAGCTGACGAGCGTGGAATGGCTATGGTTTCCCTATATCCCATTTGGAAAGCTGACAATTATCCAGGGCAATCCCGGCGAGGGCAAGACCTACTTTGCCATGCGCCTTGCGGCGGCTTGCACCAATCGAAAGCCTTTGCCCGGTATGGAGACACTTGAACCTTTCAATATCATCTATCAGACCGCCGAGGACGGTCTGGGTGATACCGTCAAGCCCCGACTGATAGAAGCAGACGCAGACCTTGAACGAGTGCTTGTCATTGACGATAGAGACACGCCGCTGACCCTTGCCGATGAACGCATAGCAAGGGCAATCCGGGAAAACAGCGCAAGGCTGGTTATCATCGATCCGGTACAGGCTTTTCTGGGTGCAGATGTGGACATGAACAGAGCAAACGAGGTGCGCCCGATATTCCGCAGTCTGGGAGACATTGCACAGGCTACCGGGTGCGCTATCGTGCTGATCGGACACCTCAACAAAGCCGCAGGAACGCAAAGCACCTACCGGGGATTAGGGTCTATCGACATTACGGCGGCAGTCCGCAGTCTGCTCTTTATCGGCAAGCTGAAGGACAGCCCCACAATGAGGGTGCTTATCCATGAGAAAAGCTCCCTTGCGCCGCCCGGACAGTCCCTTGCCTTTTCTCTGGGAGACGAGAAAGGTTTTGAGTGGATAGGAGCTTATGACATTACCGCTGACGAGCTTCTTGCTGGGACGGACTCCGGCAAGACCGAGAGTAAGACCGCACAGGCGCAAATGCTCATTCTGGAACTGCTTGCGGACGGAAAGCGTATGCCGAGCGCAGAGCTGGAAAAAGCGGTCAATGAGCGTGGGATTTCCTCACGCACCATGAGAACGGCAAAGAGCCGTATCGGGGACAGACTTGTGACCGAGAAAGACGGCACAGCATGGGTCTGCTATCTCCGAGACTGACAACGGGAACACGGCAAGCGTGGCAAAGACGGCAAAGGTTTTATAGATACCTTAATGTTGCCGCCTTGCCTTGTTCCCTCATACCGACACCGCCCGATGATGAACAGTCACCGGGCATTTTTCATTTACAGGAGGATTTTGAATGAACAATACCGCAACCCACAGCACCACCACCAACACCCCTTGCCCGACTGTCAGAAAGCAGATCGGCAAGACCACCTATATCGTCCGTGTCCATTTCAGCCAGACCGCAAAAGAGACGATGGAGGACAAAATCAAGCGTCTGCTCCGTGAGGAAGTCCTCAAAATGTGACTTCTTTGTGAATTTGATGAAAAAGTCCTTGACTTTTCGTCTCTGGAAAAACAGCCAAGTCGATTTTGATTTCCTGCGGCGCTCGCCTTGCCGTGTTCGACATTGCAGAGTTGCGTGAGGTCACGGCTTATGATGAGCTGGAGCTGGATACTCTGGGAGACAGGAAAACTGCCCTGTTCCTCATCATGAGTGACACTGATGACAGCTTTAATTTCCTTATATCCATGTGTTATACCCAGCTGTTTAACCTGCTCTGCGAAAAGGCCGACGATGTGTACGACGGCAGACTGCCGGTTCATGTGCGCTGTCTGATCGACGAGTGCGCCAACATTGGCCAGATACCCAAGTTGGAAAAGCTGGTGGCCACCATCCGAAGCCGTGAGATCTCCGCCTGTCTGGTGTTGCAGGCGCAGAGTCAGCTCAAGGCGATTTATAAGGATAACGCAGATACCATTATCGGAAACATGGATACTTCCATCTTTCTGGGCGGTAAGGAGCCGACCACTCTCAAGGAGCTGGCCGCCGTGCTGGGTAAGGAAACCATCGACACCTACAACACCGGAGAGAGCCGTGGGAGGGAAACATCCCATTCACTCAACTATCAAAAATTGGGGAAAGAGCTGATGAGCCAGGATGAGCTTGCTGTTATGGATGGCGGCAAGTGTATCCTCCAGCTGCGCGGTGTGCGTCCTTTCCTTTCGGATAAGTACGACATCACCAAGCACCCCAATTTCAAGTACACTGCCGACGCGGATGACAAGAACGCTTTTGATATTGAAGCATTCTTGTCCGCAAGGCTGAAACTCAAGCCCAATGAGGTCTGCGATGTATATGAAGT
Organism: Desulfotomaculum sp. OF05-3; assembly: GCF_003435535.1. Lineage (NCBI taxonomy): Bacteria > Bacillati > Bacillota > Clostridia > Eubacteriales > Desulfotomaculaceae > Desulfotomaculum > Desulfotomaculum sp. OF05-3. The sequence goes on from NZ_QWGO01000022.1 coordinate 16,269, forward strand.
AGACACAAAGGGCGCTTAATTTCGTTCCGCTTTAGAAGGGAGTGATCTTATCTATTCGCCGCATCTGCCCTCTATGGGCCATTGGCGTACAAAGCGGACAATCGCGAGAAAAAATAATGAAAAAGGAGGACAGCCGGAATCATGCCCCCGGAAACCGGGCGGCAGATTGTTCCGGCTTTTGTATGCCTATGAAACATGACAAACCTATTTTTTAATCAGATTCCGGCTAACAAACTATATGGCATTTTTTGAACAGGCAATCACCGTTCTTCAGACCCTCGTTATCGCGCTCGGTGCCGGTCTCGGTATCTGGGGCGTTATCAACCTGCTGGAAGGTTACGGCAACGACAACCCCGGCGCCAATGCTCATGTGCCATAAAGTAACACACAAGAATTTGATAGACAGCAGCCCACTATTCCGTTATTACCTTACGCACACACCTTGTAACTTTTTCGTTAAGCCTATTGACTCTGATACCTCGGAAGAGATATAATATAGTTGCTACTTAGCGAACCTAAATAGCGAAACTAAAGAGAGGCGACGATATGAATAGCAAATATGTCCAGCAATTCAAAAAAGGCTCTCTGGAAATGATACTCTTATGCCTAATCGGACGCAAGGAAACTTATGGATATGAAATTATAACCGAATTGAACAATAGTGCGTCTGTTTTGGGATATGCGAAAGAGGGAACCATTTACCCCATTCTGTATCGTTTACAGGAAGCAGAACTAATCAAATGCCGATTGGCTCCGGCTGCGGCAAATGGCGGCTCAAAAAAGTATTATTCTTTAACGGATAAAGGCAGGAATGTACTTGATGAACTAATCTTATTTTGGTCAAGCTATGAAAACTGCGTAAACGGCTTTATAGAAAGTTATCAACAAGCGAGGGTGTCCAAATGAAAGAACAATATATCAAACAGGTTGAAAAGGAACTATCTTTACCACGCAAAATGAAAAAAGAGGTTGTGCGTGACTTGAATGAAGTTTTTGCGTCTGCTATGGAGCATGGAGAAACAGAGCAGCAGATTATCCAGCGTTTGGGGACGCCAAAAGAATTTGCAGACAGCACCGCAGAACAGTTTGGCATTGATAACACCAAATCGAAAAAAAGGAACGGTATCATTTCTACTCTTGCTGCGCTTGTTATCGCGGTTGCCGCCTTTTCGGTATATGCTGTTACGCAATCAGGAAAAGTACCAGAAGGAGCAATCGGACAAGCAGACGCGACAACAAATATACAGATTGAGGGCGCGTTTGCCTTTGATATTTCGCAAATCCTTTTGGCTATTGGGTTTGCAGCAACAGCTATTGCTGTTTTGTTAATTATCCGAACCATACACAAAAACAGGAGGTAACTAATGAAAAAGTATATTTCTGTATTCACAATCATGGTTATGATTTTTTTGGCTGCGTGTTCTAATCAAAATACATCATCTACACCGACAAGCAATGAGAACAATACGCAATCTAATAGTGTTACAAAATTGGACGAGGGTGTTTGGCCTGCGAATGAGTACACAGAGGGGCTTCCTGTTGCGCCTGGTACGGTTGCATGGGCTACACTTGATACAGAACATGAGAATTGCAATATCAACCTTACCGGCATTAGCGAAAACGACTATAACGAGTATATGGAGCTTTTGAACCAAGAAGGCTTTTCCGTAATTGAAAATGTGTCAGAGGAAATCGAGGGAGAAAACTATGTTTCTATCGGGACACTTTTATCAAACGACAAAAAGTGGTTAAGTATCAGCTACATACCCGATAGTCTAACTATCTACATTTCCTTTGACAATAACTGAAAGAGATAACGGAATAGCAAAGCCAGCCGAGCCAGTCAACGGTCAAGATGAACGGCGCATACGCGCCGCCGTTGACAGCCCCGCCCGCCTTTGCTGGCAGGCAATCAAGGGGCGACAGCAAGGAGTGCTGCCGCCCCGCACTATTATCAGAGAGGGGGAATTTCCATGACCGAAGATGAAGCCTATAAAGTCCATATCCAGTACACCTTTAATGCCTTTTGCAAGATTGTCATTCGTCACGCAGCCATAGATAAAATTTTGAATCTGCGCCGGAGGTGGGAACGGGAAGTTTCCCTTGACTATCTGATGAATGAGAAGTTTGTCCAGCTTGCCGAGCCGGAGCAGCTTGAAGAATATCTTTTTACCGCCTGCGACCAAACCGCCGTTTTGTATCATGCGGAACATGCCGCCGCCCTTGCCCGTTTGCCGGAGCAGACACAGGAAGAAATTTTCCGCTATTACTTCCTGCGCCAGCCGCAGCGAGTGATCGGCGTACATATCGGACGGACACGCAGCACAGCGGGGCGGCATATCCAGCTTGCTTTGAAACGGTTGCGGCGGCTCATGGAGGGGAAAGACTATGAGTAAACTTCTCCCCTATGAAACAATCGTCAAAGCGCATGAGGGCGACCCGGACGCGGTAAACGCCGTTCTTTCCCACTACGCCGGATATATCCGCTACTTTTCCAAAGTACGCGGGCAGGTCAACGCCGAGGTTGAGGAATATGTGAAACAACAGCTAATTGCCGCGCTATTCAAGTTCAGATTTGACCGATAAGCATAGACATTGCACTGTAGATATGGTAAAATCAGAGTAACCGCAAATTTGTCAGTTGCTATCTTGAAAGGAGCCGCACTATGGAAGAATTAAAAACTATTATGCAAAAATTTGTTGCATCCGGTTGGGATTTAATAGCTATTCCCGCGCAACAATGGTTAGACGGAAAATCTGATAAAGAATCTTTAATATCAGCAATTAAGCAGGCTGATGAGGAATGTGGAAGTTGCGGGTGTGAATTAGACCCACTGTATAAAAGAGCGTTGGAACTGCTTTAAGACACCGCAAAATCACTTTCAACATCATTTGCCTGATAGCCTTTTACTAAACTGAATACCAGCCGTCACCGGCGGCCAGCGAAAGCAGTAAGTCTGAAAAAGATTTGCTGCTTTTTTTGTTGTCCGTTTGGCAAAATCGCAAAGCCACCCGTAGTAGGTAGGTGAAGCCAGAAAAAGCTGCCTGCCCCGTTTGGCAAATTTCAAAACGCGGTGTTGTAGGGAGTGAAAGGAAAATTTCTCTGCCCCGCCGGTTGCCAAAATCCTGTTTCCCGGATTACTAAGGCAAAAGAAAATTTGAAAAATCCCCGTTCAGCGGGTAGCTGACGGCCTTTCAAATGTATCTTTGGCGAAAGGGAAAAAGACCGCGCACAGCGGGCTGAAAGCCCCGCCCCGTTCGCTCTATGTACGGAAAAGCCCGGACAGAGGCAGTCTGCGGCTTACTAAGAGCAAGTTTCTACCACGGTGCCAAAATCCGCAATTCTGCGGTTTTGCCCCTCGCGGGAAACTTGTTGGGGAGTGCCTTCCCCAAACCCTGCTTTGCGGCTTGCGCCGTTTATCCCCGCCGCGCTCATGCGGCAAGAAAGGAGGTCACGACCATGCGAAAGAAATACAACACACCCCACCGCAGCCGCGTTGTGAAAACCCGGCTGTCCGAAGATGAATACGCCGACTTCACAGCGCGGCTTGCGCCCTATGGTATCAGCCAGTCCGAATTTCTCCGGCAGGCGATACGGCGCACCACCATACGCCCCGTTATCCATGTGTCGGCGGTCAATGATGAACTGCTCTCCGCTGTCGGGAAGCTGGCCGCCGAGTACGGCAGGATCGGCGGCAACCTCAACCAGATAGCCCGGTATCTGAACGAGTACGGCGCACCCTACAACGCCCTCTCCGGCGAGGTACGCGCCGCCATAGCCGACCTTGCCGCCCTCAAGTATGAAGTCTTACAGAAAGTAGGTGACGCGGTTGGCAACACTCAAGCATATCAACTCTAAAAATGCCGACTACGGAGCCGCCGAACAATACCTGCTTTTTGAGCATGACGAGTTTACCATGAAGCCCGTCCTTGATGAAACCGGCAGGCTTATCCCCCGCGAGAACTACCGGCTGTCCACGCTGAACTGCGGCGGCGAGGATTTTGCCGTTGCCTGTATGCGGGCAAATCTCCGCTATGGGAAGAACCAGCGGCGGGAAGATGTGAAAAGCCATCACTATATCATCAGCTTTGACCCACGGGACGGGCCGGACAACGGCTTGACCGTAGACCGGGCACAGGAATTGGGCGAGAAGTTTTGCGCCCAGCATTTCCCCGGCCACCAAGCCCTTGTATGCACCCACCCGGACGGGCATAACCACAGCGGCAACATTCATGTGCATATCGTCATTAACAGCCTGCGGATTGAGGAAGTGCCGTTCCTGCCCTACATGGACAGGCCAGCCGACACGAAAGCCGGTTGCAAGCACCGCTGTACCGACGCGGCCTTGCGCTGCTTCAAGTCCGAAGTCATGGAAATGTGCCACCGGGAGGGGCTTTATCAAATCGACCTCTTGAACGGCAGCAAGAACCGCGTCACAGACCGGGAGTATTGGGCGCAGAAAAAGGGACAGGCCGCGCTGGACAAGCAGAACGCCCCCATGATTGCAGGCGGTATCACGCCCCGGCAGACCAAGTTTGAAACGAACAAGGAGAAGCTGCGGCAGACCATACGGAAAGCCCTTGCCACCGCCGCCAGCTTTGACGAGTTTTCTTCTCTGCTGCTGCGGGAGGGCGTGACCGTCAAGGAGAGCCGGGGGCGGCTGTCTTACCTTACGCCGGACAGGACGAAGCCCATTACTGCCCGGAAGCTGGGCGACGACTTTGACCGCGCCGCCGTCCTTGCCGTTTTGGAGCAGAACGCCGCCAGAGCCGCAGAAAAGGCCGCAGCCATACCCGAATACCCCCGGCAGGAGAAAACCGGCATACAGCCCGCAAAAGCCCCACAAACCGCCCCGAAACTCGTCGGCGCAAGCTCCATATCCTTCGCTTCCCCGCAAGCGGGAAAGCTCACTCATTCCGCTGCTTCTCCTCTCCCCACAAAGCCAGACGGCTTTGCGGGGGCCCCAAGTGTACAGCGGCTTGTGGACATTGAAAAGAAGCTGGCCGAGGGCAAAGGCCGGGGCTATGAACGCTGGGCGACCATGCACAACCTCAAACAAATGGCCGCGACGCTGAATGTGTATCAGGAACACGGCTTTACTTCCCCGGAGCAGTTAGAAGCCGCCGTTGATACCGCCTATCAGGAAATGCACCAGACCAGCGGCAAGCTGAAAACGCTGGAAACAAAGCTACAAGGGAAAAAGGAGTTGCAGCAACAGGTACTTGCCTATGCCAAGACCAGGCCCGCCCGCGACGGGCTGAAAGCGCAGAAATCCGAGAAAGCCCGCGCCGCCTACCGGCAGGCAAACGAGAGCGATTTTATCATAGCCGAAGCCGCCGCCCGGTATTTCAAGGCGCATGGCATTACCAAGCTGCCCGCCCGGAAAGCGTTGCAGGCCGAGATCGAGCAGCTTATCTCCGAGAAAGATGGCCTGTATAACACCTATCACGAACAGAAACAGCGGTTCAAGGAGTTGCAGACCGTCAAGCGGAACATCGACCAGATTTTGCGCCGGGAGGAACCCCACCGCAGAAAGGAGCAGAGCCATGAGCGATAACCTGCCCCGCATGGACTACCGCCAGCACCGGCGGGCGCGGCGGCTGGTGCATGAGTGCTGTAACTACGACGGGGGAAACTGCCTGCTGCTGGACGACGGGGAGCCTTGCGTGTGCGTCCAGAGCATTTCCCTTTCTCTCATGTGCCGCTGGTTCCGTGTGGCTGTCCTGCCCCTTGACGGGGAGCTGGCCGCAGCCCTTTTGTACCGGGGGAGCCGGAAACGGTGTGCGGTCTGCGGCGCGGCATTTGTCCCCAAATCCAACCGGGGGAAATACTGCCCCGACTGCGCCGCCAGAGTACGCCGACGCAAAGAAGCCGAGCGACAGCGCAAACGCTACCACCTTTCTACGCATTTAGGGGCTGTCAAACCCTTGTAAATCAAGGCTTTTTTGCCCGCCCTCAACGGGGGCTTGATACATTTATCCTTTTCCCCCGGAAACGGCGTTCTAAATGCGTACAAACGCCCCAAATCCACCCAAAGGAGGAACCATGTCAGACAACCGAAAATACTACTACCTCAAGCTGAAAGAGAATTACTTTGACGAGGACGCTATCGTACTGCTGGAAAGTATGCAGGACGGTATCCTCTATTCCAACATTCTCTTGAAACTGTACCTGAAATCGCTGAAAAACGGCGGGAAGTTGCAGCTTGATGAAAATATCCCCTACACCGCGCAGATGATTGCCACCATTACCCGCCAGCAAGTCGGCACCGTAGAACGAGCCTTGCAGATTTTTATGAAGCTGGGGCTTGTGGAGCCGCTGCCAAGCGGCGCGCTGTATATGAGCAACATCGAACTGCTGATCGGTCAATCCTCTACCGAGGGGGAGCGGAAACGGCGGGCAAGGCTGGCTTTGCAGGAGCAAAAAGCCTTGCCAAAGGCCGGGGCGGACAAATGTCCACCATATCAAGCGGACATTTGTCCACCAGAGATAGAGATAGAGAAAGAGATAGAGATAGAAAAAGAGAGAGAGCGAGAGTTAGATAAGGGACAGCCCGCCCGCGCCGCCTATGGCCGGTATGAAAATGTCTTTCTTTCGCAATCGGAACTGGACGGGCTGAAAGCAGACCTGCCCGACAAATGGAACTACTACATTGACCGGCTATCCTGCCATATCGCGTCCAGCGGCAAGCGATACCGCAGCCATGCCGCCACAATCTACAAATGGGCGCAGGAGGACGCAGCCAAGAAAGCCCCGAAAAAGGGCATACCAGACTACTCATGCAAGGAGGGCGAAAGTTTATGAAGAACGAAATCAACGCTGTTTTGGAGAATATGACGACTGCCACCCCGGAGCCGGAGGACTACACCGGCGAGGACGGTTTACTGTACTGCGGCAAGTGCCGCAAACCGAAAGAAGCCTATTTTGCGCCGGATAAGGCCGCTATCTTTGGCCGTGACCGCCACCCGGCAGAGTGCGACTGCCAGAGAGCCGCCCGCGAGGAACGGGAGGCCGCCGAGAAGCGGCGCAGGCACCTTGACACCGTGGAGGAACTGAAACGCCGGGGCTTTACCGACCCCACCATGCGGGACTGGACTTTTGAGAACGACAACGGCAGGAACCCGCAGGCCGGGATTGCCCGCCGGTATGTGGAGCATTGGGAGGATATGCGAGCCGACAATATCGGCTGCCTGTTCTGGGGCGGCGTGGGAACCGGGAAAAGCTACCTTGCGGGCTGTATCGCAAACGCCCTCATGGAGAAAGAAATCCCCGTCCAGATGACGAACTTTGCCCTTATCCTCAACGACCTTGCCGCCAGCTTTGAGAACCGCAACGAGTACATTTCCCGCCTTTGCCGCTATCCGCTGCTTATCATTGACGACTTCGGCATGGAGCGCGGCACCGAGTACGGATTGGAACAGGTTTTCAATGTGATTGACAGCCGTTACCGCAGCGGCAAGCCGCTGATCGTCACGACCAACCTCACGCTGGACGACCTGCGGAACCCGGAGGACACCGCCCATTCCCGGATTTATGACCGGCTGCTTTCCATGTGCGTCCCGGTACGCTTTACCGGCGACAACTTCCGGCAGGAAGCCGCGCAGCGGAAAATGGAGAGCATGAAGAAACTGATTACCGACTGAAAGGAGTATTGCCTATGACAGATAACAAGCAGCACGACACCCGCACCACCCGCCGCCCCGACTGCGTGACGGAAATCCGCATGGGCAATTCCGTCCTTGTCGTGTTCGGCTATTTCAAGAAAGATACCACGACCACCGCCGCCGACAAAATGGCGCGGGTACTGGAAGCGGAAGCCGCTGCTACACAAAAACCGGAAATTTGACAAATCATAAAGAAGCAGATTTTACACTTTTGCCGCTATACAGCCCCCGCTATTCCGTGGTACAATAAAGCTACGGAATAGTGGGGCTGGCTGTCGGAAACGGAGGATTTTATGTTAAGACAAGCCACCCAAAACCTCATTACCGCCCTTTATCCGAGATTGTCCCATGAGGACGAGTTGCAAGGCGAGAGCAATTCCATTTCCAACCAAAAGCGGATTTTGGAAACCTACGCCAAGCAGAACGGCTTTACCAATCTGCGCTGGTACACCGACGACGGCTTCTCCGGCGCAAACTTCCAGCGCCCCGGTTTTCAAGCCATGCTTGCAGACATTGAAGCCGGGAAAGTGGGTACGGTCATCGTCAAGGACATGAGCCGGTTAGGGCGAAACTACTTGCAGGTGGGATTTTACACGGAAATGCTGTTCCCTCAAAAGGGAGTGCGTTTTATCGCTGTCAACGACAATGTGGACAGCGCAAACGGCGGCATGGACAACGATTTTACCCCTCTGCGAAATCTGTTCAACGAATGGCTGGTGAGAGATACGAGCAAGAAAATCAAGGCAGTTAAAAGAGCAAAAGGCATGAGCGGCAAGCCCGTTACCAGCAAGCCGGTATATGGCTATCTCATGGACGAGGACGAGAACTATCTCGTTGACGAAGAAACCGCGCCGGTTGTCCAGCAGATATACCAGCTTTGCCTTGCCGGGAATGGCCCGACCAAGATTGCCCGTATGCTTACGGAGCAGCAAATCCCCACGCCGGGGACGCTGGAATACCGCAGGACGGGCAGCACACGACGCTACCACCCCGGCTATGAGTGCAAATGGGCGACGAACACCGTCGTTCATATCCTCGAAAACCGGGAGTACACCGGCTGTCTGGTAAACTTCAAGACGGAGAAGCCCTCTTACAAGGTCAAGCACAGTGTAGAGAACCCCGTGGAGAAGCAGGCTGTTTTTGAGAACCACCATGAGCCTATCATAGACCGGGAAACATGGGAGCGCGTGCAGGAGTTACGCAAGCAGCGCAAACGCCCGAACCGCTATGATGAAGTGGGACTGTTCTCCGGTATGCTGTTCTGCGCCGACTGCGGCCATGTGATGTACCAGCAGCGGTATCAGAACAAAAACCGCAAGCAGGACTGTTACATTTGCGGCAGCTACAAGAAGCGCACCCGCGACTGTACGGCGCACTTTATCCGCACCGACCTGTTGACCGCCGGTGTCCTCTCCAATCTCCGGCAAGTGACCGAGTATGCCGCCAAGCATGAGAGCCGCTTTGTGAAGCTGCTTATCCAGCAGAACGAGATCGGCGGCAAGAGAAAGACCGCCGCAGCCACCAAGCAGCTTGAACAGGCACAGGAGCGCATTGCCGAAGTGAGCCGCATTATCAAGCGGCTGTATGAGGACAATGTGAACGGCAAAATCAGCGACGAGCGTTTCATGGAACTGTCGGCAGACTATGAGCAGGAACAGCGGGAACTGAAAGACCGCGCCGCCGCTTTGCAGGCCGAACTGGACAAGTCGCAGGCCGCCACCGTCAACGCGGAAAAGTTTATGGGTATCGTCCGAAAGCACCTTGCCTTTGAGGAACTTACCCCCACCCTCTTGCGGGAGATGATTGAGAAAATCGTCGTGCATGAGTGCAGTTATGACGAGAACGGCACCCGCAGGCAGGACATTGAGATTTATTACAGCTTTGTCGGCAAGATTGACTTGCCCGAAGCCTAACGCCCGACCTATCCGACACAATGGCCAAGTGCCGGATAGGAACGGCAAAATTTTTTACACTTCTATTGCTTCTTTATCATACATCAATAAAGAGCCAGGGCATGAAGCAGTTCATGGCTAATTAAAGGGAACAAAAAGAAAGGAAAAGCCAATCCAGACGGTATCAGCGGCAGGCTACAAGAATAAATTGTGATTTCACAAGATTGGTGCTATAATAAGAGAAAAGTGCCTGCCGGGGCAGCCGCTCCGGTGGTATGGATAGAAAGGCAGGAAAACAATATGCACATCAGCTATAAACCACTCTGGCACACACTGTTAGAGCGTGATATGAGAAAAGAGGATTTAAGGCTTGCTGCTGGTATGACAACAAATATGATTGCCAACATGAGCAAAGAGGGAAAGCACATCAGCATGGATACATTAGCCCGTATCTGCGAAACGCTGAATTGTGAGATTACCGATGTGATTGAGTTAGTACCAGACGAGCCTGCTTCCACAGGAGGTAAGGAACATGAGCGAATTGAAACCAAGAATAAAAGAAAACGGAATTGATTATATCCTTGTTGGAGATTACTACATCCCGGACTTGAAGTTGCCGGAGGAACACCGCCCCATCGGAAAGTACGGACGGATGCACCGGGAATATTTAAGAGAAGTCTGCCCAGCCAGATTACACACATTGACCCTGACCGGGGAATTGTGGACATATCTTGCAGACCTGAACGAACAGGCACAGAAACGGTTAGACACCATCATGGAGCAGATGAAAGCTGCCGAGGGCGTGACCGAGGAATTGAAGCGTACCCGTCAAATGGAATGGGTGCAGCGTTGCAATAACATTCACAACCGGGCAGAAGAAATTGTTTTACATGAGATGATTTATTCATAACGGTATGGTAGAATGATTATTACAAATTAGAAGTTGTAAAGGAGACTTTGTATGGGTAGAAAAGAAATAACAACAAAAGAAGATTTAATGAAAGTAATAGAATTATTCGAAAATACTGGAATTACATACTGGTTGGATGGCGGATGGGGTGTAGATATTTTAGCTGGTAAACAAACAAGAATTCATAGAGATATAGATATAAATTTTGATGCTCAACATACGGAAAAATTGTTAAATGTGCTTTTGAATCTGGGCTATAAAATTGATACAGACTGGAAACCGGTTAGAATAGAGTTATATAGTGATGAACTTGGTTACTTAGACATTCACCCGTTCGTTTTAAATGAGGACGGAACTTCAAAACAAGCTGATTTAGAGGGTGGCTGGTATGAGTTTGAAAAAGATTACTTTGGTAGTGCTTTTTTTGAAGGAAAAACAATTCCTTGTATATCCTTAAAAGGCCAAAGAGTTTTCCACTCAGGTTATGAATTAAGAGATAAAGATAAGCATGATATTTCAATTCTTGAAAGTTTATCAAAATAACATTGCTGTAATTTCTAAGATAAATTCCACTTTATCGCTTTGAAATTTTAACTGAATAAGTATAGCACCAACCGCTGCTACATGGAAGCAAACACAACCATGCAACAGCGGTTTTTCTTTACCGTTTTTTCCTTTGACTGATAGGAGTTCCTGTTTTCTTTGATTTTTGTAGAATCCGAATGAGCCAGCGAAATTCTTCGTCTGACAGATTTTTATAGTTGATGCCGAGCTGCTTGCAGTAAAAGACAACCAGCTTTTCATCCCGACTGCCCTTGAAATTTTCAACCGCTTCCAAATTTTCTTTCAATTCATCGGCAACGGTGGTCTGGGGCGCACTCTCGCTGTCCTTTTTGTGGGCTTCCCGAATATCCCGGATAATGAGATTGAGGTCATCAAGAACCATGTGGCTGAAATATTCATCATCGCTGATATGGGCGGCTTGCAGCACTTTCAAATGCGGGTCGTCTTCGCCGGGGCGATACCGTTCAATGATTTCATGCCGGACAGTATCGACAAGGGCGTTGAGGTTTTGAATCTGCATGGTGGCAATCCCATCTACATAAATCTCAATGTCCGCAAGAAACTTGATAAAGTCCTTATGAGTGGCAAGCTCACAGAGCAGACGGTTGTTAATCCGACCGCCTTTCAGAAGTGCCACCATCTCATCATTCAAATGCAGCTCTGTTAGTGGCGTGTTGATCTGCTCCCGGTTCTCTGTCCGGCACAGCAGATAATCAACGGAAACCCCATAGAAGTCTGCCAGCGTGATAAGGTTGCCATGATTGATTTCCTTATAATCCTCTTTTTCATAACTGCCAAGAGCTGATTTGGAAATGCCCGTCAGCTCTGATAATTCTTCCAGATTTAAGCCTTTGTCCTTGCGGAGTTCCCAAAGGCGTTCCTGTATGCTTGTCGCTCCTTTCATGGGCGCACGCTCCTTTCCGGCGGTTTCATTACTGCCGCTTAACTGGATTATATCATACTTTCCGCAATCGTGGAAATTTCTGATTTTTACCCTTAATTCCTACTTTGTGGACATACGGCACAGGGCACAAAAATGTTCTATGATACAGGTAGTTCATCGATGGATTATTCCAATCGAATGACCAGCCTGTGTGGGATATGCTTCCCCGGCGATGTAGCGCCATGACTTTTGGCAGGGATATGGAGGAACCCTGACCGAAACGAGCGTACCAAAGGGAGCGATACGCCGCTGTGAGATTCAGGGGAGGAACGACACCGGGGAGAACTGGCGAACTGATACCGAAATGATACCGAAACACGACAATCTGATAGGGGGATAGTCTACCCTATCGCTGATACTTCGGGAGATTTTAGGCGGCTCTATGGCTGTAATTTTGCCGAAAATCGCCCCGAAACCATACACTAAAACGGGAGGAAGTGCAATATGCCGAGAATGAGCAAAAAGAGGAAGCATGAGCTTTCCTTTTACCTTAATGACCGGGGGCGTGTCACTTACAACGAATTATGCCGGAAATGCCAGCATGGGTGCAAGCAGAGCTTCCGGGCGGTTGTGATTGACTGCCCCCGTTATTTATCCAAACGAGCAAAGAAAAAGGAGGGACACACCGAATGAATTTTGAATTTATGACGATAGACACACCATTGCCGCCATGTATGCCATTTCCCAGAGCGTTGACAGGATTTCCAGTCGGCAGCACCGCAAAGGTCATGTACTGCCGGATGTTGGATGCTATACTCTCTAAAGGACAGGAGGACGAGAACGGAATCCTGTTTGTCTGCTTCCCTGTCACAGCCATTGCCGCAGTCCTGTCCCGCAGTCCCATGACGGTCAAGCGTTCTTTGAATGAACTGGAAGCCGCCGGACTTATCATGCGGGTGCATCAGGGTGTTGGAGAACCGAACCGAATTTATGTGCTGATACCGGGAAAGGAGGACGCTGCCCTTGCCTGATACCTCAAAGCTGGAAAAACTCAACCGGGAGCTGGAAAAAAGCGAAAAGAAACTGCGGAAAGCTATCAATGATGAAAAGGCATTACAACACCAGTTGAAGCAGCTTACCCGAAAGGAACGGACGCACCGGCTCTGCACTCGTGGCGGTATGCTGGAAAGTTTTCTGCAAGAGCCGGAACGCCTGACAGACGATGATGTCATGCTGTTGTTAAAACTCATTTTTCACAGGCAGGACACGCAGGAACTATTGAAAAAACTGCTGGAACGGAAGAAGCCGGAAACCCCTTAGTTTACTAAGGGCGCAATTATACACCACCCAGAGGTTGGTGCATTGCGTTCTCCGAAGGCTCCTCGCCGGAGGGCTGTGATTTTCCGCAGTCATGGTCTGCTCCAAATCAAACAGGGGACGCTACGCTTCCCCTGCGCTGGCTTTCGCCAGCTACCCTTTTGTGGACTTGCCATCTGGGGACACCTTGCGTTGCAAGCTGTTCCCAGCCGACAAGTTTCATAAAATATGCTATCTTTTTGATAGGCAATAAAGTATAATAAAGTCAGCAATAAATCGTAATTTATCAGAAAATGAGGAATAGTTGAAATGGAGGCGCTATAATAACATGAAGATTGAAGGGAACCAGAAAGAACTGGATGCAATGGTAGAATTTCATAAGGGAAACCGTGTCGAGGGGCTGAGACTGCAAGAAGAATTTGCAGCGGAATTTCGTAAGGAGTATAAAGACAAAGATCACTGTCCTTGCCTGAAAGCCTGTCGTTATCACGGAAACTGTAAGGAATGTGTAGCAATCCACAGAGCGCATCAGGAACATGTTCCTAATTGTATGCGACCATTGATTAATAAAAAATTGAAATTGATGTCAGAATTAACAGAGCATACCTTGGCAAATGAAATAGAAGCTCCACATGAGATTTTAAGAAAATAGGCAAGTCAAATTTCAGTTTGTTAGCTTTACATCGGGTCAACTTGTCCCGAACTTTTACAACTAAATACCCGCCGCCCACACAGCGGCACACCGAGCAGGAAATCTGAAAAAGGTCTCCTGCTTTTTTTCTGCCCAAAATGAGGTGGTAAAACGCCACCCCATCTGCCAAGCATAGAAAGGAGGGACACGAAATGCCCTGTCCACACAACGAAATCACAATTGTTCAGCGAAGCCAGCGGCAGTCTGCGGTTGCCGCCGCTGCTTACCAAAGCGGCGAAAAGCTGTTCTGTGAATACGACCAGCAAGTGAAGCACTACCCGGAAAAGCGTGGTATCGTCCACAATGAAATCCTGCTCCCACCTAATGCCCCGCCGGAGTATGCAGACCGCAATATTTTATGGAACGCAGTCGAAGCGATGGAGAAGCAATGGAACTCCCAGCTTGCAAGGCGGTGGGTGCTTACCATCCCCAGAGAGATACCGCCCGACCAGTACGCTGTCCTTGTCCGGGAGTTCTGCCAGCAGCAGTTTGTTTCCAAAGGCATGATTGCTGACTTTGCCATCCATGACCCCCATCCGCCGGGACACAATCCCCACGCCCATGTCCTGCTGACTATGAGGGCAATGGACGAACATGGAAAATGGCTTCCCAAGAGCCGCAAGGTTTATGACCTTGACGAAAACGGGGAACGGATAAAACTTCCGTCCGGCAGGTGGAAAAGCCACAAGGAGGATACGGTTGATTGGAACGACCAGAAGTATTGCGAAATCTGGCGGCATAAATGGGAGGTCATCCAGAACCGCTATCTGGAAGCCAATGACCGCCCGGAACGTGTGGACTTGCGTTCTTATGCCAGACAGGGGCTTGATATTATCCCTACTGTCCATGAGGGAGCTGCTGTCCGGCAGATGGAAAAGCGGGGTATCCAAACGAATATCGGCAACCTGAACCGGGAAATCAAAGCCGCCAACCGCCTGATGAAGTCTATCCGTCAGCTCATCCAAAACCTCAAAGGCTGGATTACCGAGCTGGGCGAAAAACGGAAAGAGCTGCTTGCACAAAAAGCGGCGGAGGAAGCGACACTTCTTCCTAATCTGCTGATGAAGTATATGGAGATACGAAAGGAAGAACGGAAAGACTGGACAAGGGCTGGACAGAACCGGGGGACTTCACAGGACTTAAAGGCAGTCAGCGAAGCACTGTCCTATCTCCGGCAAAAGGGGCTTTCCACTGTGGAGGACTTAGAAGCATTTCTGGAATCTTCCGGGAAATCAGCCTCCGATTACCGCAGTCAGATGAAGCCAAAGGAAGCCCGCAGCAAAGTGATTGACGGGATTCTTGCTGCCCGAACGGACTGCAAGGAATGTAAACCTGTCTATGAGAAGTACCAGAAGATATTTTTTAAGAAAACAAAGGAGAAATTCAAACAGGAACACCCGGAGGTTGCCCGGTATGAGAAAGCCGCCGCCTACCTTGCCAAGCACCCGGACGATAAGGACAGTACCCAAAATGAGCTGCAAGAGGAGCAGGAAAAACTTCTCAGCGAAATCGCAGAGCTGAAAGAACCTTTGACCGAGGTACAGGCTGATTTGAAGAAGCTGCGGGACATCCGCTACTGGGTACGGAAAGCTACACCCGGCACAGAAGAAAGCAAAGAGCCGCCCAAGAAGCAGCTTATCAAGGAAGTCTTGCAGGATAAGGCTGACGAGAAAAAAGCACAAAGAACTGTCCCGGCACAGACGAAACACAAACAACAGGATATGGAACTTTAACAGGCACTTGCCATTTTCAATCAGAGAATGTCAGGTGCTTTTTTGTTTTCAAGGAGGGATAGATTTGAATGTATTTGAAGCTGTGAAGCAGTCCGTCACAACAAGACAGGCTGCGGAGCATTATGGAATCCATGTAGGTCGGAACGGGATGGCTTGCTGCCCGTTCCATAACGATAAAACCCCAAGCATGAAGCTGGATCGGCGTTACCACTGCTTCGGCTGCGGTGCTGATGGGGATGTGATTGATTTTGCCGCCGCCCTGTATGGGCTGGGAAAGAAAGAAGCCGCCGTACAACTGGCACAGGACTTCGGGCTTTCCTATGAGGACTGGAAACCGCCGGGAAAGGCAAAAAAACCAAAGCCCCGGCAGAAATCCCCGGAGGAACAGTTTCAGGAAGCAAAGAGCCGCTGCTTCCGTATTCTTGCCGACTATCTCCACCTGCTCCGGGCATGGAGAAAGGAATATGCCCCGCACTCCCCGGAGGAAGCCTTTCATCCCCGGTTTGTGGAAGCCTTACAGAAGCAAGACCAAGTGGAATATCTGCTGGATGTGCTGCTGTTCGGGGAAACGGAGGAAAAAGCGGCTTTGATTACGGACTACGGAAAGGATGTGATACAGCTTGAACAGCGAATGGCAGAGCTTGCAGCCGCAGACGCAGCAAGAACTAAAAAACACCATGAACACCATACAGCCGCCCCAGAGCGTTGAGGAAATCAAGGTGGGACTGGAAACTACCGAGAAAGGCGGTGTCCGTCAGAGCATACGGAACTGCCTGACCGTATTCCAGCATGACCCGCTGCTTTCCGGGGCTATCGCATACAACATCCTGACCGACCGCAAGGACATCATAAAGCCCATCGGCTTCCACAGGGAAAGCACAGCCCTGAACGATACGGACATGAAGTATCTGCTTCTCTATCTGGAAGAAACCTATGGGCTTACCAATGAGAAAAAGATTGATAACGCCATCGGGATTGTGGCAAATGAAAACAAGTACCATCCCATCCGGGACTATCTCAATACCCGTGTGTGGGACGGGACAGAACGAATCCGTTTCTGCCTGCGGCACTTTCTGGGGGCTGACGCAGACGATTACACCTATGAAGCGTTGAAGCTGTTCCTGCTGGGTGCAATCTCACGAGCCTTTCAGCCGGGGTGCAAGTTTGAAATCATGCTCTGTCTGGTCGGCGGTCAGGGGGCTGGCAAGTCCACTTTCTTCCGTCTGTTGGCAATCCGGGACGAGTGGTTCTCCGATGATTTGCGGAAGCTGGACGATGACAATGTGTACCGCAAGCTGCAAGGTCACTGGATTATCGAAATGTCGGAAATGATGGCAACCGCCAATGCCAAGAGCATTGAGGAAATCAAGTCATTTTTAAGCCGGCAGAAAGAGGTTTACAAGATACCCTATGAAACCCACCCGGCAGACCGCCCCCGTCAGTGCGTGTTTGGCGGCACTTCCAATGCCCTTGACTTCCTGCCCCTTGACCGTTCCGGCAACCGCCGCTTTATCCCCGTCATGGTGTACCCGGAGCAAGCCGAGGTTCACATTTTGGAGGATGAAGCTGCTTCCAGAGCCTATATTGAGCAGATGTGGGCGGAAGCGATGGAGATTTACCGAAGCGGCAGGTTCAAGCTGGCTTTCAGCCCCGCCATGCAGCGGTATCTCAAAGAACACCAGCGGGATTTTATGCCGGAGGACACCAAAGCCGGAATGATACAGGCGTATCTTGATAAGTACACCGGGAGCATGGTCTGCTCCAAGCAGCTCTACAAGGAAGCCTTGAACCATGCCTTTGACGAACCGAAGCAATGGGAAATCCGGGAAATCAACGAGATTATGAACCAGTGCATTTCCGGCTGGCGGTACTTCACGAACCCAAGAATGTTTTCAGAATATGGCAGACAAAAGGGCTGGGAGCGTGAAAACCCGGCAACGGACTTCGGCAACCCGTCTGAAAAAACGATGGACGGTTTTGTGGAGGTCACAGAACAGATGGAGCTTCCATTCTGAAAATGACAGCCCGTTGCACCCCCTGTTGCTATCCCGTTGCCGAGCCGGTTGCCGTGGAAAATCCCGAAACTATCGGCTTTTCTCCCCTATGACAACCAAAACAACAGAAAAATAAAAGAAAAGTATAAATAGTAACCATCGCCAGATTGAGATTGTTTGCAAGGTCTTTTGAAGCCCGTTGCCGGACTTCGTTGCCGACACCCTCTGTCTGGTTATTTTCATGTATGGAGGATAACTGCCTATGGCAAAAAACAAAACAGAGATTCATGTTACAACGGTGTTTGACGGGGAACTGGACGCAACCGATGTGTTCGTCAGCCTGATTTCCCAGAAATATGGAAGGACAAATACGAAAGAATATCTTGCTAAAAAGAAAGTTTTGAAGTATAATGAAGATGAGGTTCAAAAGAGCCAGATACCGTCTGGATTGTGTGGGTAAATGGCTATGATGAACGAAATGGAATACAGAACAATCGGTTCGGTACTTGCCGGGGGCTATCGTGCGGCGGTCTATTGCAGGCTGTCAAAGGACGATGACCTGCAAGGCGAAAGTGCCAGTATCGCAAACCAGCGTGATATGCTGGAAAAATACTGCGAAAAGCAGGGATGGGAGGTTGTGGCAGTCTATCAGGACGATGGCTTCACAGGTCTTAATATGGAGCGTCCTGATTTACAGAGAATGTTGAGAGCCATTGAGCGCAGGCAAATCAACCTTGTCATCACGAAAGACCTCAGCCGACTGGGGCGTAACTATCTGCAAACCGGGCATTTGATTGAGGACTTTTTCCCAAGAAACGGTGTCCGCTATATCGCCATGAATGACGGTATCGACACCCTGCGGGATAACAACGATATTGCCCCGTTCAAGAATATCCTGAACGAGATGTACAGCAAGGATATTTCCAAGAAAGTCCATTCCTCTTATCTTCTGAAAGCGCAGAAAGGACAGTTTACCGGGTGTCTTGCCCCGTTTGGGTATCGGAAAGACCCGGAGGACAAAAACCATCTGCTTATTGACGAGGAAACCGCCCCCATTGTGCGGCTGATTTTCGGATATGCCCTAAACGGTCATGGTCCGAACTATATCCGCAGACGGCTGGAGGAAGAAAAAATCCCCTGCCCCACATGGTGGAACCGGGAACGGGGGCTTCGCAATACCCGCACCAAATGGGAAAAGAAAGACCCGGAAAACGGGCGGTATATGTGGGACTTCTCCGTTATCAAAGACCTTTTGATGAATCCCGTCTACACCGGGGCGATTGCTTCCCAGAAAAAGGACTACCGTTTCAAAATCGGCACGATTGGGGAAAAGAAGCCGGAGGACTGGATTGTGGTGGAGGGACAGCATGAACCGCTGGTTGACCGCATGAGCTTTGATATTGTGCAGAACAAGCTGAAATCCCGCCAGCGTCCGGGGCAGACCAATGAAATCAGCCTGTTTGCCGGACTGATAAAATGCGGCGAGTGTGGGAAGTCGCTGACGATACGCTACACAAACGCAAAACATCCCCAGCGGATTTACTCCTGCAAGACCTACAATGCCTTTGGAAAGAACCACTGCACCCAGCACCGGATTGACTATGACACCCTTTACAGCCATGTGCTGCGGAAAATCCGGGAATGTGCCAGAGCTGCCCTGATGGACGGGGAAGCGGTTGCCGACCGCCTGACCAATACCTGTGAAGCCGAGCAGCGGGAACAGCGGGAAGCAATGGAACGCTCCCTTACAAGGGACGAGGAACGGATTGAGGTTCTGGACAAAATGGTAATGCGGCTTTATGAGGATATGATTGCAGGGCGTATCAGTGAGCAGAATTTCAACACCATGCTGGAAAAGACACAGACCGAGCAGACGGAGCTTAAAACAAAAGTGTCCGAGGGCAGAAAGCGGCTGTCCGATGAAGTCCAGCTTGCCAATGACGCAAAACAATGGGTGGAAGCCGTTCAGGAATACGCCAATATCACAGAGCTGGACGCAGCCACCCTCAACCGCTTAATCAAAGAAATCGTCGTGCATGAGCGCATAGACGAAGATAAAACAAGACACATTTCTATCGAAATTCATTTTAATCTCAAACCCATCCCGGAGGTGGAACAGGTCACTGCCTGACCTGTCCCGCCGGGACGGTTCTCTTAAAAACACCATATAGATTTCTTGTACGCCGCCGCCCGCCATCGAGCAGAGTTTTACACCTAATTGGGGATAAAACAGCTCATGGCCGGTGCTGGTGTAGCCGTGGTAGGCATGGTCCTTGTACCTCTGCTCTCCGGGCTTTTCTCTGTCTAAGCGTCTCCGTATGAAATCCTTGCCGCTCCCGCAGTTTTGCGGGGGCGGCGGAAAGGAGGTTGACACCGTATGGATTTCTTACTTGAAGCCCTGACAAATTGGCTGAAAGAAATGCTGGTGGGCGGCATTATGAGCAACCTTTCGGGGATGTTTGACAGTGTAAACCAGCAGGTCGCGGATATATCCGTACAGGTAGGCCAGACCCCACAGGGATGGAATGGCAGTATTTTCAGCATGATTGAGAATCTGTCCAACTCCATCATGGTGCCGATTGCAGGCGTGATCCTGGCTATCGTGATGACCGTAGACCTGATCCAGATGATCGCAGACAAGAACAACCTGCATGATGTGGACACCTGGATGATTTTCAAGTGGGTGTTCAAATCAGCCGCTGCCATCCTCATTGTCACAAATACATGGAATATCGTGATGGGCGTCTTTGATATGGCGCAGAGCGTAGTGGCGCAGGCGGCAGGGGTTATCAATTCGGATGCGTCCATTGACATTTCCTCAGTTATGACCGATCTGGAACCGAGGCTGATGGAAATGGATCTGGGACCGCTGTTCGGACTGTGGTTCCAATCCCTCTTTATTGGCATTACTATGTGGGCGTTATATATCTGTATCTTTATCGTTATTTATGGCCGTATGATCGAAATCTACCTTGTGACTTCGGTGGCTCCCGTTCCAATGGCTGCAATGATGGGTAAAGAATGGGGCGGTATGGGACAGAATTACCTCCGATCCCTGCTGGCGCTGGGCTTTCAGGCGTTTCTCATTATCGTCTGCGTGGCAATTTATGCTGTGCTGGTGCAGAACATCGCTCTGGAAGATGACATCATCATGGCAATCTGGAGCTGCGTGGGCTACACCGTACTGCTGTGCTTTACGCTGTTCAAAACCGGCAGTCTCGCAAAATCAGTCTTTCAGGCGCACTAAAGGAGGGTTCTGTATGAAAAAATATCAAATCATTTACGCAGACCCGCCATGGAACTACAAAGTATATTCCAAGAAAGGATTGGGACGCAGTGCAGAAAGTCACTATCCGACCATGAGTATCGAGGATATTTGTGCGCTGCCAGTAGGCAACTTGGCGGATAAAGACTGTGCCTTGTTTTTATGGGTCACGATTCCATGTTTACTGGAAGGTCTCTCAGTTCTGAAGGCATGGGGATTTACCTATAAAACCGTCGGCTTTGTTTGGGTAAAGCAAAATCGAAAGGCAGATAGCTTGTTCTGGGGAATGGGATATTGGACGCGCTCCAATGTGGAACTTTGTATCCTCGCAACGAAAGGACATCCCAAGCGTATAAACGCAGCTGTTCATCAGGTCATTGTCTCTCACATTGAAGAACATTCAAAAAAACCGCAGGAAGCCAGAGAACGCATTGTCTCATTGATGGGTGATCTCCCGCGCATAGAATTGTTTGCTCGTCAATCCACACCCGGTTGGGATGTGTGGGGAAATGAAGTGGACAGCTCTATTTCATTCCCATAAAGGAGGTGGATAATATGGCTTATGTACCCGTACCCAAAGATTTAACCAAAGTCAAAACCAAGGTCATGTTCAATCTGACACGAAGGCAGCTGGTCTGCTTTACCGCCGGGGCGCTTGTAGGTGTACCGCTGTTCTTGTGGCTCCGTGAGCCTGCGGGAAACAGCATGGCTGCCATGTGTATGATGCTGGTCATGATGCCCTTCTTCCTGCTGGCAATGTATGAAAAGCATGGACAGCCCCTGGAAAAGATCGTCGGCAACATCCTCAAAGTAGCTGTGATCCGTCCCAAGCAGCGTCCCTACCAGACCAATAACTTTTATGCCGTATTAAAGCGGCAGGAAATGCTCGATAAGGAGGTGTATGACATTGTTCACCGCAATGAAAAGCTGGCTGCGCCGTCTGCTGGGAAAACCGGAAGAAAAGACCGTGCATCCGGTAAAGACAAAGAAAAAGCTGTCCCGCGCCGATAAGAAGCAGATCGAAGCGGCCATTGCCCGCGCCAACCGCACGGACAAAAAAGGAAAATCGGCACAGGACAGTATCCCCTATGAACGAATGTGGCCGGACGGGATCTGCCGCGTATCGGACAGCCACTACACAAAGACCATTCAGTTTCAGGACATCAACTATCAGCTCTCCCAAAATGAAGATAAGACCGCGATCTTTGAGGGCTGGTGTGATTTCCTCAATTATTTCGACAGCTCGATTCACTTCCAGCTGTCTTTTTTGAACCTTGCGGCATCGGAGGAGACCTTTGCCAACTCCATTTCCATTCCGCCCCAGGGGGATGCCTTTGACAGTATCCGTGAGGAATATACCACGATGCTGCAAAATCAGCTGGTCAGAGGCAACAACGGTCTCATCAAGACCAAATACCTGACCTTTGGTATCAACGCTGACAGCATCAAAGCCGCCAAGCCCCGTCTGGAGCGTATTGAGACCGATATACTCAATAACTTCAAGCGTCTTGGTGTAGCCGCCAGAACATTGGACGGTAAGGAAAGGCTTTCCCAGCTTCATGCGGTATTCCACATGGATGAACAGCTCCCGTTTCAGTTTGAATGGGACTGGCTGGCTCCTTCCGGCCTGTCCACGAAAGATTTTATTGCACCAAGCTCCTTTGAGTTCCGCACCGGCAAGCAGTTCCGTATGGGCAAGAAATACGGGGCTGTTTCTTTTTTGCAGATTTTAGCCCCAGAGCTGAATGACCGTCTGCTGGCTGATTTTCTGGATATGGAAAGCTCGCTCATTGTGAGTATGCACATTCAGTCGGTGGATCAGGTGAAAGCCATCAAAACGGTAAAGCGTAAGATTACCGATCTGGACCGCAGTAAGATCGAGGAACAGAAAAAAGCAGTCCGCGCCGGATACGACATGGACATCATTCCTTCTGACCTTGCCACCTACGGCAGCGAAGCGAAAAAGCTGTTGCAGGATTTGCAGAGCCGAAACGAGAGAATGTTCCTGGTCTCCTTTTTGGTGCTGAACACAGCGGACACCCCCCGTCAGCTTGGCAACAACATCTTTCAGGCAGGCTCTATTGCCCAGAAGTATAACTGCCAGCTGACCAGACTGGACTTCCAGCAGGAAGAAGGGCTGATGAGCTGTCTGCCCCTGGGACTCAATCAGATCGAGATTCAGCGAGGGCTGACCACCAGTTCTACGGCTATCTTTGTACCATTCACCACACAGGAATTATTCCAGAACGGCAAGGAAGCCCTGTACTACGGCATCAATGCCCTGTCCAACAACCTCATCATGGTGGATAGAAAGCTGCTGAAAAACCCCAACGGCTTGATTTTGGGTACGCCGGGTTCCGGTAAGTCTTTCAGCGCCAAGCGTGAGATTGCCAACTGCTTTTTGCTTACCAATGATGATGTCATCATCTGTGACCCGGAAGCGGAGTACGCACCTCTGGTGGATCGTCTGCATGGGCAGGTCATCAAGATCTCGCCTACCTCAACCAACTACATCAATCCGATGGATCTGAACCTGGACTATTCGGATGATGAAAGCCCGCTGTCCCTCAAGTCTGACTTTATCCTCAGCTTGTGTGAGCTGATCGTGGGCGGTAAGGACGGATTGCAGCCGGTGCAGAAAACCATCATCGACCGTTGTGTGCGTCTGGTCTATCAGACCTACCTCAATGACCCGCGCCCGGAGAATATGCCCATACTGGAGGACCTATATAACCTGCTCCGTTCACAGGAGGAAAAGGAAGCCCAGTATATCGCCACGGCCCTTGAAATCTATGTAACCGGCTCCCTCAATGTGTTCAATCACCAGAGCAATGTGGACATCAATAACCGCATTGTCTGCTATGACATTAAGGAGCTGGGCAAGCAACTCAAGAAAATCGGTATGTTGGTGGTCCAGGATCAGGTGTGGAACCGCGTTACCATTAACCGCGCTGCCCACAAGTCCACCCGTTATTACATCGACGAGATGCACCTGCTTTTGAAGGAGGAGCAGACCGCCGCTTATACGGTGGAAATCTGGAAGCGATTCCGCAAATGGGGCGGTATTCCGACAGGTATCACCCAGAATGTCAAAGACCTTTTGAGCAGCCGCGAGGTGGAGAACATCTTTGAAAACTCCGACTTCGTGTATATGCTCAACCAGGCAGGCGGAGACCGTCAGATTCTCGCCAAGCAGCTGGGCATTTCCACGCACCAGCTTAGCTATGTGACCCACTCCGGTGAGGGCGAGGGCCTGCTGTTCTATGGCTCCACCATCCTGCCCTTCGTTGACCACTTCCCGAAGAATACTGAGCTTTACCGCATTATGACCACCAAACCCCAGGAACTGAAAAAGGAGGATGAATAACTATGAAACAGAATATTTGCGAACTTGATACCATGATTTTTTTCCGTGAGGCATTGGAGGCTCACGAATTCATGTTGCTTCCGGTAATGGCCTCCGCTGTTGTTGAGTGTCGTACCGCTGACAAAGAACTCAAAACCTTGAATGAGGATGGCGAAATTGGTCTTGCCCGTCTCTTTTCGATTTGGGCGAATATGATGTGTGCCCCTGGTGCAGCAACCATTGTAGGGTGCAGACCTATCACAATGCTCTCTGAGATTCTGGCGCAAGTCCATGCGTATCTCACCGTGCATCCGCTATATGATCCGGAAGGTTTGGCCCTCTATGTGGAGCTGCACCACATGATGGATGCTATCCTAATGGGTGATTGGTTTGAATAAAGAGCCGCGCCTGCGCTTTACTGATGAGGAACGGGCTGACCCTGCACTGGAAAAGCCGATCCGCAAAACGGAGAAAGCTACGGCCAGAGCAGATAAGGCGCAGGCCAATATTCCAAAGAAAAAAGTCAGACAGACGGTCATTGACCCGGACACCGGGAAAAAGACCTCGAAGCTGACCTTTGAGGACAAGAAAAAACCACCTTCCAAACTTTCTCAAGGGGTTAAGGAAGCTCCCGTCCATCTGGTCGCGGGCAAGTTTCACAAAGAGATCCGGGAAACAGAACAGGACAATGTGGGCGTGGAAAGCGCCCACAAGTCCGAGGAGGCGGTGGAGACCAGCGCTTATCTGGTGCGGGAGGGCTATCGCAGCCACAAGCTGAAGCCGTACCGCAAAGCAGCCCAGGCCGAGCAGAAGCTGGAAAAGGCAAATGTAAATGCCCTGTACCAGAAGTCCCTACGGGAAAATCCTCAGTTTACCAGCAACCCTCTCTCCCGCTGGCAGCAAAAACAGAGTATCAAAAAGCAGTATGCCGTCGCCAAGCGCACCGGTCAGACTGCCGGAAATACCGCCCAGGCTGCGTCCAAAACCGGAAAAGCCGCAAGGACGGTAAAAGAAAAGGCACAGCAGGCAGGGGCATTCGTCATGCGCCACAAGAAGGGCTTCCTGATGGCAGGGTTTTTTTTCCTCATCGCCTGTATGCTGATGAATACCATGTCCTCCTGCTCTATGATGGCACAGAGTATTGGTTCTGTAATTTCCGGCACTACCTATCCATCGGATGACCCGGAAATGCTGGCGGTGGAGGCAGATTATGCAGACAGAGAAGCTCGGTTGCAGGAGAAAATCGACAACATCGAAAGCAGCCACCCAGGGTATGACGAGTATCGCTATAACCTGGATATGATTGGCCATGACCCCCATGAGCTGGCGGCAGTTCTCTCTGCTGTCTTGCAAGGCTATACACGCCACAGCGCACAGGCAGAGCTGGATCGTGTGTTTGATGCACAGTATCAGCTTACGCTGAGAGAAGAAATTCAGATTCGCACTTACACTGACGAAGATGGTGATGAGCATGAATATGAATATCGTATTCTCCATGTAACTTTAACAAGCCGTTCCATTGCCTCTCTTGCGCCAGAACTACTGACTCCGGAGCAGATGGAGATGTACCAGGTCTACCGACAGACTATGGGCAATAAGCCGCTGTTATTTGGTGGCGGTTCTCCCGATACAGGTGTTTCTGAAGATTTGACTGGTGTTGAATTTATCAATGGCACCCGCCCCGGCAATCCGCAGCTGGTGGAACTGGCGAAAAGTCAGGTGGGCAATGTGGGAGGACAACCTTATTGGAGCTGGTACGGCTTTGACTCCCGTGTGGAATGGTGTGCCTGCTTTGTATCATGGTGCTATGGTCAATCCGGTCGAACGGAACCACGCTTTGCTGGTTGTCAGTCTCAGGGTGTTCCGTGGTTCCAGTCTCATGGACAGTGGGGCGCACGAGGATATGAAAACATCGCCCCCGGTGATGCCATTTTCTTCGATTGGGATCTGGATGGTTCCGCAGACCATGTGGGAATTGTTGTCGGCACCGATGGCAGCCGTGTTTATACCGTGGAGGGAAATTCCGGCGATGCCTGCAAGATCAAAAGTTATGACCTGAATTATCAGAGTATCAAGGGCTACGGCCTGATGAACTGGTAACAGAGATTTTTTAGAAGGAGTGATAGACGATGGCAAAGAACAAAATTGAACGCATTGACCAGGAGATTGCTAAGGTCCGCGAGAAGATCGCAGAGTATCAGGAAAAGCTCAAGGCGCTGGAGGTACAGAAAACCGAGGCAGAAAATCTGGAGATCGTCCAGATGGTGCGCGCACTGCGTATGACCCCGGCTCAGCTGAGCGCCATGCTGTCCGGAGGCACAGTTCCCGGCAGTTTTGCTGATGACAACAACGAACAGGAGGAAAACAGCTATGAGGAATAAACGATTGCTCCGAACACTTTCCGCCCTTTGCCTGACGCTGGTGCTGGCATCGGGCTTTACCGTTCCCGCTTTTGCCCAGGGCGCAGCGCCGCCCCCGGCAGAGGATACCACCAATGACAGCAATGTGGTGGTGGAAGAAACGGAAAAAGCACCTCCGCTGACCCCGGAGGGCAACGCCGCTCTGGTGGATGATTTCGGGGGCAATAAACAGCTCATTACCGTTACCACCAAGGCGGGCAACTATTTTTATATCCTGATCGACAGGGCCAACGAGGATAAAAAGACTGCTGTTCACTTTCTGAACCAGGTGGATGAAGCGGACCTGATGGCGCTGATGGAAGATGGAAAACCCAAAGAGGAGCCGCCTGCTGTGTGCAGCTGCACGAAGAAATGTGAAGCAGGGGCAGTTAATACGGCCTGTCCGGTCTGTGTAACTGATAAGAGTAAATGTACGGGAAAAGCACCGGAACCTCCGGCAGAAACACCGGAGCCGGAAAAAGAGAAGCCTGCCGGACTGAACCCGGCTGCGCTGATCCTTCTGCTGGCTCTGCTGGGCGGCGGTGGCGTATTTGCCTACTTGAAGCTCGTTAAGAATAAGCCTAAGACCAAGGGCAATGACAGTCTGGACGATTATGATTATGGTGAGGAAGATTCCGAGGAATGGGAAACCGAAGATGAGGAAGTCCTTGAGGATGGTTTTGAGGGTTCTGACCCTAATGAGGAACGCGATAGAGCAGATTGAACCATTTGAGCGTAGCGTATTTCAAATCATTGCGGGATAAGGGACAGAGGACAGGGAGAAATTACTGTCCTCTGCTGCTCTACTCACTCTCTTACTGTAAATCCACACCCAAAATCAGCACATGGTCAAAGAAAGGAGGACCTCACAATGAACACATGGAACTGGTTATTACACTTTCTGATTATTTTTGATCTGGTCGCCTTCGGAATTTACTTTGGAGGAGACATTCTTTTCACTGCTATCAGCAAAGTTCAAAAAAAATCAAAGAAGGACGATGACTTGGATCTTTATGATTTTGAAATTGAGACCGCACCCCAAAAGCGCTCTTTATGTGTGGACTCAATCCGAATGCTTTATTCTGGTGAGATAGATGAATTTGTGGAAAAGGAACTGTTGCCTGATGCAGCGGAGACCATGAACGCTTTATCTGAAGCTGAAAAAACAGCAGTTAGCCTGTTACTAAAAGCTTATATCGGTTTTTTGAGCGAAGAAGCAACGGTAGATGAACAAAGTTTTCCCATGGTTAAGGAACTGTTGTCTTATACACAGGGCAGCAAAGAAGATGGTGAAAAAGATGCCATAGATTGTCTGATGGAAGATACGGTCAGCAGAACCCACAGACATCGAGAATATTACAACAATTATCAACGCTATCAACTGATGCAGGTGGATAAAGAGCGTGTGATTATGGCCTGCAATATCATAATCAATGATTTGATTGGCAGGTTGTACCGATATGATTATCGCTTTGGCTATGACATTACACTTGCCTCAGAACACAGCATTGCAAAAAAACTGTCTGATAATTGGCAGAATGAATGGGAGGCTGAAGATGATGAGATATAAACTGGTAATCGCTGAAAAACCATCGGTTGCACAAAGTCTGGCTGCGGTAATCGGTGCAACTGCTCGTAAGGATGGGTATCTGGAGGGTAACGGCTGGCGTGTCAGCTGGTGCGTGGGCCATCTGGCTGGTCTTGCGGATGCAGACAGTTATGATCCCAAGTATGCCAAGTGGCGATATGATGACCTGCCTATCCTGCCGGAGCATTGGCAGATGGTGGTGGGAAAGGATAAGAAAAAGCAGTTTGATATTCTCAAAAAGCTGATGAATGCCCCGGATGTGACGGAAGTGGTAAATGCCTGCGATGCCGGACGCGAGGGTGAGCTGATCTTCCGCAGCGTCTATGAGCTGGCAGACTGTCAAAAGCCTATGAAAAGGCTCTGGATTTCTTCGATGGAGGACTTTGCCATAAGGGAGGGCTTTGCAAACCTGCGCCCCGGTGCGGATTATGACGGACTTCGGGATGCTGCCCTCTGCCGTGCCAAGGCCGACTGGCTGGTGGGGATCAATGCCACAAGGCTTTTTTCCGTGCTGTATCACCGAACCCTCAACATCGGGCGCGTGATGTCCCCGACGCTGGCGCTTATTGTTCAGCGAGAAGCTGAGATCGACACCTTTAAGCCGATTCCCTTTTATACCGTGGCGCTGGAGCTGCCCGGTCTTACCGTATCCGGGGAGCGCATGGCGGATAAGGTTGCTGCTGAGCAGCTGAAAGAAGCCTGTCAGGGTGCAAATGTCACAATCAAAAAGGTGGAGTGCAAGGAAAAGTCCGAAAAGCCGCCTGCCCTCTATGATCTGACTACTCTGCAAAGAGATGCCAATCGCCTGCTTGGATTTACAGCCCAGCAGACCCTGGACTATCTGCAAAGCCTGTATGAAAAGAAGCTCTGCACCTATCCCCGTACTGACAGCCGCTATCTGACCAGTGATATGGCAGACAGCCTGCCGGTGCTGGTGAATCTGGTTGCCAATGCTATGCCGTTTCGCAAAGGGATCGCCATTACCTGTGATCCGCAGACGGTCATCAACGATAAGAAAGTAACCGACCACCACGCAGTAATCCCTACCAGAAATCTCAAGGATGCAGACCTTTCTGCCCTTCCTGCGGGAGAAAAAGCGGTGCTGGAGCTGGTGGCCCTGCGTCTGCTGTGTGCCGTGGCCCAGCCCCATATCTATTCGGAAACCGTTGTGATTGCAGCGTGTGCCGGTAGGGAGTTTACCGCCAAAGGAAAAACGGTGAAGCACCCCGGATGGAAAGCACTGGAGGACGCCTACCGTGCCAAAATGAAGGATGCAGAGCCGAAAAAAGAGGGCGCAGAGAAAGCCCTGCCGGAGCTGACCGAAGGACAGACCCTTTCGGTTGCTGCTGCAATCATCAAAGAAGGCAAAAGCAGTCCTCCTCAGCACTTTACGGAGGACACCCTATTGTCCGCGATGGAGACTGCCGGAAAAGAGGATATGCCGGAGGATGCCGAGCGAAAGGGCCTGGGGACACCGGCAACCCGTGCCGGTATTTTGGAAAAGCTGGTATCTGCCGGTTTTCTGGAACGAAAAAAGAGCAGGAAAACGGTGCAGCTTCTCCCTTCCCACGATGCAGTTTCCCTGATCACCGTTCTGCCGGAACAACTGCAATCGCCGCTTCTGACTGCCGAGTGGGAGTACCGACTGGGCGAGATCGAGCGCGGGCAGCTTGTCCCGGAGGAGTTTTTGGACGGGATCAGCACCATGCTGAAAGATCTGGTGGGAACTTATCAGGTCATCAAAGGAACTGAGTACCTGTTCACTCCGCCCCGTGAGGTGGTGGGCAAATGCCCTCGCTGCGGCGGTGAAGTTGCAGAACTGCAAAAAGGCTTCTTCTGTCAGAATGATTCTTGCAAATTTGCAATCTGGAAAAATAACAAATGGTGGGCTGCCAAGAAAAAACAGCCGACCAAGGCTGTGGTGTCTGCACTGCTTAACGATGGCCGTGTCCGTGTGACGGGGCTATATTCGGAGAAAACCGGCAAGACCTACGATGCCACTGTGGTTTTGGAGGACGATGGACAGTACGCCAACTTCAAGCTGGAATTTGATCAGCGGAAAGGAGGCAGCCGATGAAGCTCTCTTTAGTGGAACGGGAAACCATTCTCCTTTATAACCAGGCAGAACCAATGGCTGAGGTCTACACCCACGATCCTCGTCTGATGGAGAAGCTGGAACTGCTGGCAAAAAAGCACCCCGACCAGATCACCCGAAAGGACGCCCATAACTTTACCGTCCCAAAGCGGTGTGTATCAGTCCGGGAGCCATATAGCGTAGAACGCCGCAAAGCCGCCAGTGAGCGTGCGAAAGCTGCCGGATACCAGCCCCCTGTGAGAAAGTCCAGCAGTTAAAGGCACATGACAGAGAATGTATTTGAAGCAGTCAAGCAGTCGGTCAGCACCAGAGATGCGGCAGCGTTTTATGGGATCGAGGTCAAACGAAATGGCATGGCCTGCTGTCCCTTTCACGATGATAAGAACCCCAGCATGAAGGTAGACCAGCGGTTCCACTGCTTTGGCTGCGGTGAAGATGGGGATGTGATCGACTTTACCGCAAAGCTCTTTGACCTCTCCCCAAAAGAAGCGGCGGAGAAACTGGCACAGGACTTTGGCCTGATCTATGACAGTCAGGCCCCTCCCCGTAGGAGATATGTCCGGCAGAAAACAGAGGCACAAAAGTTTCGGGAGGACCGGCAGCGGTGTTATCGCGTACTGTCCGATTACTACTATCTGCTGAAAAAATGGGAGGCCGACAATTCTCCCCGGACACCGGAGGAAGAACCGCACCCCCGTTTTGTGGAAGCAATCCAGAAGAAAACCTATGTAGAGTACCTGTTGGACCTTTTTCTTTATGAAAGTGAAGAAGAACAAAAGGCATGGATTGCAGAACACACAGCAGAAATCACACATTTGGAAAGGAGATTGAAAATCATGGCTGAGAACAAACCCACCAACCGAGAGCGGCTAAGGGAAATCACAGACGGCATCGAGCAGGGCATCAAGGAACTGTTTGAGAGTGAAAAGTATATGCGCTATCTGTCCGTTATGTCCCGCTTCCACCGCTATTCGGTAAACAACACCATGCTCATCTATATGCAGAAGCCGGACGCCACTTTGGTAGCCGGATACAATAAGTGGAAAGACCAGTTTGAGCGTCATGTTAAAAAGGGAGAGCATGGCATTACCATCATCGCCCCCACACCGTACAAGAAGAAAATTGAGGAGCAGAAACTGGACCCGGATACCAAGGCTCCGATTCTGGATAAAGACGGAAAGATCGTTACAGAGGAAAAAGAAATCGAGATCCCCATGTTTCGCCCGGTCAAGGTCTTTGATGTGAGCCAGACTGACGGGAAACCTTTGCCGGAGCTTGCTTCCTCCCTTTCCGGCAATGTGCCAAATTATGAGGCATTCATGGAGGCCCTGCGCCGCAGCGCGCCGGTGCCGATCACTTTTGAAGCAATGGCCGCCGATACGGACGGCTATTTTTCTGCCGATCATCAGAAAATTGCCATTCGTCAGGGCATGAGTGAGGTGCAGACGGTTTCGGCCACAGTACACGAGATTGCCCACAGCAAGCTCCACAATCAGAAAAAGATTCAGATTGCCAATGACGAGAAGTATCAGGAAATCGAGCTGTTTGATAAATCCGGTCTGTTCTCCAATGGGCGGATTGTCCGTGATAATCTGCCGGAGGGCGTTTATTGCTATGACCTGCGCGGTTCTGACTACGACCCCGGAGAGCCGGTCTGTGTAGAAGAACAAGTGGTTGTAAACCATGCAGGTTCCGTTCTGCTGACAGAGCCGCTGGAGCTGGCGGAAGATGGACGCCTGATCCTGACCGAGGAAGAAGGGCTGAATTTTGTTGGCGGCTTTTCTACCCTCGCCCAGTTTTTGCAAGAACAGAGGAAAGACCGCCACACGGAGGAAGTGGAGGCTGAAAGCATCTCCTATGCGGTCTGCAAATATTTTGGCATTGAGACCGGAGAAAACAGCTTCGGCTATATTGCAAGCTGGAGTCAGGGCAAGGAACTGAAAGAGCTGAGAGCCAGTTTGGAGACCATCAATAAGACCTCCGGCACTTTGATCTCTGACATTGAG
Organism: Desulfotomaculum sp. OF05-3; assembly: GCF_003435535.1. Taxonomy (NCBI): domain Bacteria; kingdom Bacillati; phylum Bacillota; class Clostridia; order Eubacteriales; family Desulfotomaculaceae; genus Desulfotomaculum; species Desulfotomaculum sp. OF05-3. The sequence continues at coordinate 48,617 of NZ_QWGO01000022.1, forward strand.
CGCCACTATAAGGAAATCTGCAAAGAGCGTGGAATTGACCCCAATGCAAAAAAAGAGCCGGAAATGGCGGTTCTTGATGCGGAGGCAAACCAGCAGGAGGCTTTGTTTCTAATTGACGATGCCACCTATCTTCATATTCAGCCCTGTGACAGCGGATGGGACTATACCCTTTACGATGCCGCATCCATGAAAGAGCTGGATGGTGGTCAGCTGGATATGCCGGAGCTTTCCCGCAAAAATGCAGTTCTCCAGATTTGTGATGACAACAATCTGGACAGCACTTCGCTCAGACACGCTCCTATGTCCATGATTGAGACCTTGCAGGAAGCGGCCTATCAGCAAATGCAGGCAGAGACCAGTCAGATGATTGCTTCTTCCCAGTTGCCGGAGGCACAGGAGCAGGCACTGGATGAATACCCCATGCCGGATGAGCAGGTCTCCACACCGGATATGCAGGAATACGGCTACTCCTATGATGGGATGCTCCCTGTTACCAGAGAACGGGCGCTGGAACTGGATGCCGCCGGTTTGACTGTCTATGTGCTGCATGAGGACAATACGGAGAGCATGGTGTTTGACCCGCAGGAAATCATGGATCATGGCGGTCTTTTCGGCGTAGGCCGTGATGAATGGGAGAAAAGCCCTCAGTTCCACGAAAAGGTCATGGAGCGTCAGGAACATCAGCAGGAACGCGAACAGGCATTTCTCTCTCAGAACAGAGATTGCTTTGCCATCTATCAGGTAAGTAGTGACGATCCGCAGAATGTGCGCTTTATGAATCTGGATTGGTTAAAGTCCCACGACATTTCCATAGACCGCAGCAATTATGACCTCATTTACACAGCTCCTCTGAGGGAGTCTGGCACTGTGCCGGAGCAGCTGGAAAAACTCTATCAGCAATTCAATCTGGAAAAGCCCGTGGACTTTCACAGTCCCTCCATGAGCGTCAGCGACATCGTTGCGATCAGACAGGACGGTAAGGTATCCTGTCATTACTGTGACAGTGTTGGTTTTACCCAGATCCCCGGATTCCTGCCAGAAAACCCGCTGAAAAATGCGGAAATGATGCTGGAGGACGATTACGGCATGATCGACGGTATCATCAACAATGGCGCAAAAGAACCTACGGTGGCAGAGCTGGAACAGCAGGCCCGAAGCGGTCAGCCCATTTCCCTGATGGATCTGGCTGCCGCTGCCCATCGGGAGGAACGGGAAAAGAAAAAGTCCGTCATGGAGCAGCTGAAAAGCCAGCCCAAGGCAGAACACAAAAAGACAGCACCCAAAAAGAGTGCGGAAAGGGAGATTTGATATGGGAAACTTTACTTTTGAGGAAATGAACCTGATGTGCATTTACAATACCGGCAGCCGCACCGGGCTGATTGACAGTTTGCGTGAGATGCGCGGCGAGCTTTCGCCGGAGGAAACCGAGCTGCGGGAGTTGACAGACAGCGCACTGGGCAAGCTCCAGGCCATGAGTGATGCCGAGTTTGCCGAACTGGAGCTGTACCCGGATTTTGACCAGTAAACAACATAACCGCAGGGATGGGGTGGCGATCTGCCACCCCGCCTTTTTACCCCAAAACTGAAAGGAGGACAGAACACTATGCCAACCAAAGCTGAACTATATGCACAGATGGCGGACAAGGTGGCAACACAGCTCACGGGGAGCTGGCAGGAATGGGCAGGGTTTCTCACCACTGCTTCCCGCCTTTACAAGTACCCATTCCATGAGCAGCTGATGATCTATGCCCAGCGACCGGACGCCACCGCCTGTGCGGAGTACGATTTGTGGAATGAAAAGATGGGCCGTTATGTAAGGCGCGGTTCCAAGGGAATCGCTCTGGTGGATGATTCCGGGGACAGACCTCGCCTGCGTTATGTCTTTGACATTTCCGACACCGGAACCCGTGAACATTCCCGCACTCCCTGGCTGTGGCAGTTGGAGGAGCGCCATCTGGATTCCGTGCAGGCCATGCTGGAGCGCACCTATGATGTTTCCGGTGATGATCTTGCCGGACAGCTCACGGAGGTAGCTGGAAAACTGGCCGAGGAATATTGGACGGAGCATCAGCAGGACTTCTTCTATATCGTTGACGGCTCCTTTTTGGAGGAATATGATGAGTATAACATCGGAGTGCAGTTCAAGGCAGCCGCCACCGTCAGCATCACTTACGCTTTGATGTCCCGCTGTGGACTGGAGCCGGAACGCTACTTCGACCACGAAGATTTCATGGCGATCTTTGATTTCAACACCCCGTCCACCATCGGGGCGCTGGGAACAGCGGTCAGCCAGATCAACCAGCAGGTGCTGCGGCAGATCGGCGTTACCGTCCGAAATGCAGAGCGCGAAGCCAACCAAGAAAGGAGCAAGCAAGATGAACAATCCCATGACCTACATCCAGAACGGAGACTATCAGATTCCCGACCTGAAGCTGAGCCAGCAGCCGGAGAAACCCCTGGGCAAGTACGGCAGGATGAGGAAAACCTACCTGAAAGAACACCGTCCCATCCTCTACAACCAGATGTTGCTGAGCGAGAAGCTATACCCGCACCTCATCGAGATCGACGAGACCGCCCAGAGCAGACTGGAACAGATGATGCCCCAGCTGGCGAAGGAAGCGGGAGCCACCGAGGAACTGAAAGCCAGCGATCCCATGAAGTGGGTGGGCCTGATGAACACCTGCAAAGCCCAGGCAGAGGAGATCCTGATGGCGGAGCTTATCAACAGCTGACCCTAAACCTGTTCCTCTCCGAAGCGGAGCAGATCCAATCCATAGATGAAGCAGAGAATGTAGCGCATACATCCTCTGCTTTTTCTTTTGCCCAAAATGATATTGACCATGTGCTGCGTTTGGGCGGCAATACAGACCGCCAGAGAGAGCGTGTGGTTGCAGCATTTGAAAAGCTGAAAACCACCGCTGAGATTGCCGAGATACTGAAAACGCTGTACCACGGCGGCAATGGCCTTGGCAGCGTGAGCGCATGGTATGCCGAGGATGGTATCCATCTTTCCCACGGGAAGTCTGTCCGTTATGACAGGTCTGCCCAGGTCATTTCCTGGGAGAGTGCCGCAGAGCGCATCGGGGAACTTTTGGAAAGTGGCCAGTTTGCCTCCAATGTGGAGCTTGCAGAAGCGGCAGGCTATGAACGCTCCCTCCTTGCAGAAAAACTTTGGCATCTGTACCACGATTTCAGCGATAAAGCCAGAGATTCCGGGTATCTGTCCTGTCTGTCCGGTATTCAGAGAACCGGGTTCCCGGAAGAAACTGCATGGCTTGCCGAGCAGCTGAGTGACCCGGCTTTCCGCCAAACCCTAAAGGAAGAATACGCTGCCTTCTGGACTGACTATCAGCAGGACCGTGACCTGTTGCGCTTTCATTACCATAGGCCAAGGGAAATCTGGGAGAACCTGAAGGACCTTGACCTGCCCCGCAGGACCTTTTCTTCGGACCTTTCCCAAGTGCCAACCGTCCAGCATTTCATTACCGAGGATGAGATCGACGCCGCCATGACCGGCGGCAGCAGTTTTGCCGGAGGAAAAGGCCGTATCTATGCGTTCTTCATGGAAAACCATACGGATAAGGAAAAAGTGAGATTCCTTAAAGACGAGTATGGCATTGGCGGACGCTCTCATGCCCTGTCCGGCGCAACACACAGCGGCGAAGATCACGATGGGAAAGGACTGCACTATAAAAAGCAGGACTGCCCGGATGTTCACTTGAACTGGGAAAAGGTTGCCAAGCGCATTACCTCACTTGTCCAGAAAGGCCGCTATCTTACCGAACAGGAACAAGCGCAGTATGACAAGATCCAGGCTGAAAAGGATCTGGCAGAAGAAGATGCCATTCAAGCCCAGCAGCCGGAGATAGAGGAAGAAACGCCAAAGCCTACCCTTCGAGCAGTATAAGCCTGTGGTGACTGCCGCCATATCTGAGGATGTGGCATATCGAAATGCCTGCGGTCATTCCGACCGTGAAAATGCTGTCATCGAGGGCAATGCCGCTGTGCGCCGTGCGGTTCTTGGTTCTAAGGATATGGAGCTGATCCGCCTTTATTCGGATGTGCCGGAGTTCCGCCAGCGCCTGCACCGGGAAGTGATCGACGAGACCTATCCAAAGCTCCATGAACTTCTGCGCCCTCTGTCTCAGGAAGATATTGATACTGCCCTTTGTGCATGGAACGGCAATATTGAGAGTAAACACGCTGTCGTCCGCTATATGAAAGACCATGCAAGGGAGAAAGATACCGCTGCATGGCTGGCTCAGGAATACGGTGACAGCAACAGACTGTTCGTTGTCCGTGCCGGAAGTCCAGAGGAAACGCAGCTGCCCTGGCCGAAGGTACAGCGCCGGATTGCCCAGCTCATTCAGGAGGACCGGTTCTATACCGAAGAAGAACAGGACCGTTTTGACAACATCGACCCTATCGCCATCCGGGAAGCCCTGGAGGAAAGAGGGATTGTCAACGGTCAGGTGGCAGACCCGGAAAAACTGGACAATGACCCGTTTATCCAGCAGGTGATGTCGGATGCAGAGCAGATCGCAGCTGCCGAGACAGAGCAGACTTCCGAAGTTTCCATTTCCGATGAGGAATATGATGCAGTTCGCCGCCCAACTCCGCAAAGAACCTCCTATGACCCTGCCGCCCCGGTTTATGCCGTGGGCGATACCGTGTATATCGAGGATGACGCCTATCAGATCACCGAGCTGCGGGATGACACCGTACAGCTTCTGCCCACCGGTATGGTATATCCCATCTACCGGGCAGAGCGTAAAGAACAGTTCGAGCAGCTGCTTCGGGCAGATCGCCGTAATGCTTACTATACCGAGTCTCTTCCCATTGACCCGGACAAGGCAGATCAGGACTTGCGGGATGTATTGTCCCATGGACTGATGGATGAAGCAGATAAACAGCAGCTTTCCACGCTACTGCAATCTGGCAGGAGCAACAGTGAGATCGCCTACTGGCTGAGCAGAGCCTACCCTCATGAGATTGAGACCCTGAATCTGGAGACCGGCGATATTGCCGATTACCGTACCACGGCACAGGGCATAGAACTGGAAGTCATGGATGCAGAGGAAAAGCGTCTGGCTATGCTATATTTCCGCTGGGATGAGGTTGTGCCTTTGTTGCGCGGGATGTATGCCCGTCAGCTGGATGGCTTTGGACAAGAACAGCCCCAACCGTCTGCCGAATCCCCAGCCTTTCATTCCGAGACCGTGGCCGTCTATCCGGGCGATAAGAACCATCTGCCTTATGATGTGGTGGTGGAACGGCTGCATATCGAGGAGCCAGAGCCGCCAGCCCCTGCAACAGAGCCGGAGAAAACCTTTGAGGAAGTGCTGGATGAACACCCGGTTTCCATTCAGGTCAACGGCCAGTGGCAGACCTTCCCCAATGCCAAAGCTGCCGAGGAAGCCTCCTATGAGGAATACAAGGCTAACCTGCGCCGCAATGCACAGAACTTCCGCATTACCGATGAGCATTTGGGCGAAGGCGGTCCAAAAACCAAGTTCCAGGCAAATGTTAATGCCATTCGTTTGCTGAAAGAGCTGGAAGCTGCCGGACAGCAGGCAAGCCCCGAACAACAGGAGATTCTTTCCCGTTATGTGGGCTGGGGTGGCCTTGCCGATGCCTTTGACCCGGAAAAACCGGCATGGGCTTCCGAGTATGCCCAGCTGAAAGAGCTGCTGACCCCGGAGGAATATGCCGCCGCCAGAAGCTCCACCCTCAACGCCCACTACACCAGCCCTACGGTCATTCAGGCAATCTATGAAGCGGTGAGCCGTATGGGATTTGAGACCGGAAATATTCTGGAGCCGTCTATGGGTGTGGGCAATTTCTTCGGTATGCTGCCGGAGGAAATGCGAAACAGTCGTCTGTATGGCGTGGAGCTGGACCCTGTTTCCGGGCGCATCGCAAAGCAGCTCTATCCCAAGGCGGACATCACAGTAGGCGGCTTTGAGACCACCGACAGGCGTGACTTCTTTGACCTTGCCATCGGCAATGTGCCTTTCGGTCAGTATCAGGTCAATGACAAAGCCTACAACAAGCTGAATTTTAGTATTCACAACTACTTTTTCGCCAAATCACTGGACCAGGTGCGTCCCGGTGGTGTGGTGGCTTTTGTAACCTCCCGCTATACCATGGACGCCAAGGATTCCACCGTGCGCCGCTATCTTGCCCAGCGTGCCGAGCTGCTGGGAGCGATCCGTCTGCCCAATGACGCGTTCAAAAAGAATGCCGGTGCCGAGGTGGTATCGGACATCATTTTCCTGCAAAAGCGTGACCGTCCGCTGGACATTGCACCAGAGTGGACCCAGACCGGCATTATCAGGGTTCCCGCAAAGTCGCAAGACTTTGTGGGAGAAGGAGGAGCGACGGAGCAAGCGAGCTTTTCGCCGCAAGGCGGAAACGAGCAGGCGCAGTCCGCGACGACGCAGGACGGCTTTTCCATCAACCGCTATTTCTTGGACCACCCGGAAATGGTGCTGGGCAGACAGGAGCCGGTAAGCACTGCTCATGGTATGGACTACACCGTGAACCCTATCGAGGGACTGGAGCTTTCCGACCAACTGCATGATGCGGTGAAGTATATTCATGGCACTTATCAGGAGGCAGAGCTGCCGGAGCTGGGCGAATGCGAAGCCATTGACACCTCCATTCCTGCCGACCCCAATGTGAAGAACTATTCCTATGCCATTGTAGACGGGCAGGTGTACTACCGGGAAAACAGTCGTATGGTGCGCCCTGACCTCAACGCCACCGCCGAAGCCCGCGTGAAAGGTCTTGTGGGACTGCGGGATTGTGTGCAGGAACTGATCGACCTTCAGATGGACGCAGCGGTTCCGGACAGCACCATTACCCAAAAGCAGGCGGAACTGAACAGCCTCTATGACAGCTTTTCTGCAAAATATGGCCTTATCAATGACCGTGCAAATCGGCTGGCCTATGCAGATGATTCTTCCTATTACCTGCTCTGTGCGCTGGAAGTCATCGACGAGGACGGGAAACTGGAACGTAAGGCGGATATGTTCACCAAACGAACCATCAAGCCCCATCAGGCAGTGGCTACTGTGGATACGGCAAGCGAAGCACTGGCGGTGTCCATCTCGGAAAAAGCCTGCGTAGATATGGGCTATATGAGCCAGCTTAGCGGAAAAACAAAAGAAGAACTGGAGGGAGAACTGCAAGGTGTGATCTTCCGTGTACCGGGACAGCTGGAACAGGACGGATCGCCCCATTATGTGACTGCTGATGAATACCTTTCCGGCAATGTACGCCGCAAACTGCGTCAGGCACAGAGGGCGGCACAGCAGGACCCTTCTTTTGCAGTCAATGTGGAAGCTCTTACCGCCGCCCAGCCCAAAGACCTGGATGCGTCGGAAATTGAGGTGCGTCTGGGCGCTACATGGATTGACAAGGAGTACATCCAGCAGTTTATGTACGAGACCTTCAACACCCCGGTTTATCTCCAGCGCAGCATTGAGGTCAACTATTCCTCCTTTACTGCTGAATGGCAGATCAAGGGGAAATCTTCTGTATCCTACAACGATGTGGCAGCTTACACTACCTATGGAACCAGCCGTGCCAATGCTTATAAGATTTTGGAGGACAGCCTGAACCTGCGGGATGTCCGTATCTATGACACCATAGAGGACGCAGACGGAAAAGAGCGCCGCGTACTAAACGCCAAGGAGACCACTCTGGCTGCCCAAAAACAGCAGGCTATCCGGGAAGCCTTCAGGGACTGGATCTGGAGAGACCCGGAGCGCCGCCAGACTTTGGTACGCCAGTATAACGAAGAAATGAACTCTACCCGTCCCCGCGAGTATGATGGCAGCCATATCACTTTTGGCGGCATGAACCCGGCCATTACCCTGCGGGAACACCAGAAAAGCGCTATCGCTCATGTGCTGTATGGCGGAAATACCCTGCTGGCACACGAAGTAGGCGCGGGCAAAACCTTTGAGATGGTGGCCGCTGCGATGGAAGCCAAACGCCTGGGCTTGTGCCAGAAATCTCTCTTTGTGGTTCCCAACCACCTGACTGAGCAGTGGGCATCGGAGTTTCTGCGCCTCTATCCTTCTGCCAACATCTTAGTCACAACCAAAAAGGACTTTGAGACCCATAACCGCAAGAAGTTCTGCGCCCGTATTGCGACCGGTGACTACGACGCCATCATCATGGGACACAGCCAGTTTGAGCGTATCCCCATCAGCCGGGAGCGCCAGGAAAGGCTTCTCTATGAGCAGATCGACGAGATCACCGAGGGCATCGCAGAGGTGCAGGCCAGCGGCGGCGAGCGTTTTACCGTCAAGCAGCTGGAGCGTACCAGAAAGTCTCTGGAAGCCAGACTGGAAAAGCTGCAAGCCGAGGGGCGAAAAGACGATGTGGTAACCTTCGAGCAGCTGGGTGTGGACCGTTTGTTTGTGGACGAGGCCCACAACTATAAAAACCTGTTTCTATACACAAAAATGCGGAATGTGGCGGGTCTTTCCACATCGGACGCGCAGAAATCCTCCGATATGTTTGCCAAGTGCCGCTATATGGATGAGATCACTGGAAACCGTGGCGTGATCTTTGCCACCGGCACACCGGTCAGCAACTCCATGACCGAGCTTTACACCATGCAGCGTTATCTTCAATATGAACGCCTGCAAGAGCTGAACATGACCCACTTCGACTGCTGGGCTTCCCGATTTGGGGAGACCGTCACAGCATTGGAGCTGGCACCGGAGGGAACCGGCTACCGGGCAAGAACAAGATTCAGCAAGTTCTTTAACTTGCCTGAGCTGATGAACCTGTTCAAAGAAGTGGCGGACATCAAGACCGCCGACCAACTGAATCTGCCTACCCCGGAGGTGGAATACCACAATGTTGTGGCGCAGCCCACCGAACATCAGCAGGAAATGGTCAAGGCCCTTTCGGAGCGCGCATCGCTGGTACACAGCGGAACCGTTGATCCGTCCCAGGACAATATGCTCAAAATTACCTCGGATGGCCGCAAGCTGGGGCTGGACCAGAGGATCGTCAACCAGATGCTGCCGGATGAACCTGGCACAAAGGTCAATCAGTGTGTGGAGAACATCATGCAGATCTGGCGGGATGGCGAAGCTGACAAGCTGACCCAGCTGGTGTTCTGTGATATTTCTACCCCGCAGGCAAAAGCTCCTGCAAGCAAGGCGGCGAAAACGCTGGATAATCCACTGCTTCACGCACTGGAAGGCGCTGTACCTCTGCCGGAGCAGGAACCGGCCTTTACGGTGTATGACGATATTCGTCAGAAGCTCATTGCCCAGGGGATGCCTGCCGACCAGATCGCTTTTATCCATGAAGCTAACACCGAAGTGCGGAAAAAGGAGCTGTTCTCTAAAGTCCGTACCGGTCAGGTGCGTGTGCTTATGGGCAGCACCGCCAAGATGGGCGCAGGCACCAATGTGCAGGACCGTCTGGTGGCACTTCATGATCTGGACTGTCCGTGGAGGCCGGGAGATGTAGGACGGATTTTGCGGACATTCAAAATAAA